>NZ_OY781981.1:2087500-2090000 GCF_963677565.1 uncultured Draconibacterium sp.
TTTATTGAAACCCTCTGTTCAGATTATCAGCAACTTGCGATTTTAGCCTCAAAAAACATTCAATTTATTTTGCAAAAGTGCTTGCATTATTGAAAACCTTGATTACTTTTGCACCCGCTTTAGAGATAAAGCAACGTTCAAATGACAAGTTGATGGTAAGAGCAGAGTGATTGAAAGGCTGGTGGAACGGCACGGAAGATCACATCAGGACCACGAAAATTCAGCAATAAATTTTCAGAAAAACTTCAAAAAAGTTTTGGGAGTTTTGAAAAAGTAATTACCTTTGTCGCCCCGTTAAAAGGGAAACGAGTTCTGGCTGAGAAGAGAGATTAGGAGCGAAGCAGAAGCCAGAGAAAAATAGTAGAAAAGTAGATGACCGGCATTAAGAGGTAGAATTGAGGTGCTGGTTTTTTTACGCAAGTTCTTTAAAATTTTGAAGCACAAAAAAGCAAGGTTAATTTAAAACAACTTTGTTGATTTCTGAGAGACAAGTAAACCTGGAGCGAAAGATATTAAACTTTTTATATTTACAACGGAGAGTTTGATCCTGGCTCAGGATGAACGCTAGCGGGAGGCCTAACACATGCAAGTCGAGGGGCAGCATTGTAGCTTGCTACAGATGGCGACCGGCGCACGGGTGCGTAACGCGTATGCAACCTTCCTTGTACAGAGGGATAGCCCATGGAAACGTGGATTAATATCTCATAGTATCACAATTTCGCATGTTATTGTGATTAAAGTTTCGGCGGTACAAGATGGGCATGCGTAAGATTAGGTAGTTGGTGAGGTAAAGGCTCACCAAGCCGACGATCTTTAGGGGTTCTGAGAGGATTATCCCCCACACTGGTACTGAGACACGGACCAGACTCCTACGGGAGGCAGCAGTGAGGAATATTGGTCAATGGGCGCAAGCCTGAACCAGCCATCCCGCGTGCAGGATGACGGCCCTATGGGTTGTAAACTGCTTTTGTTTGCCAAGAATGTTACCTACGTGTAGGTATTTGACGGTAGCAAATGAATAAGGACCGGCTAACTCCGTGCCAGCAGCCGCGGTAATACGGAGGGTCCAAGCGTTATCCGGATTTATTGGGTTTAAAGGGTGCGCAGGCGGAACTTTAAGTCAGTGGTGAAATCTTGCCGCTTAACGGTAAAATTGCCATTGATACTGAAGTTCTTGAATGTAGTTGAGGTAGGCGGAATGTGTTGTGTAGCGGTGAAATGCATAGATATGACACAGAACGCCAATTGCGAAGGCAGCTTACTAAGCTACGATTGACGCTGAGGCACGAAAGCGTGGGGAGCGAACAGGATTAGATACCCTGGTAGTCCACGCCGTAAACGATGATCACTCGCTGTTTGCGATACACAGTAAGCGGCTGAGCGAAAGCATTAAGTGATCCACCTGGGGAGTACGATCGCAAGGTTGAAACTCAAAGGAATTGACGGGGGCCCGCACAAGCGGAGGAACATGTGGTTTAATTCGATGATACGCGAGGAACCTTACCTGGGCTTAAATGTAGATTGCATAAGGTGGAAACATCTTTTCTCTTCGGAGCTATTTACAAGGTGCTGCATGGTTGTCGTCAGCTCGTGCCGTGAGGTGTCGGGTTAAGTCCCATAACGAGCGCAACCCCTATCGTTAGTTGCTAGCAGGTAATGCTGAGGACTCTAGCGAGACTGCCACCGTAAGGTGAGAGGAAGGTGGGGATGACGTCAAATCAGCACGGCCCTTATGTCCAGGGCTACACACGTGTTACAATGGTCGGTACAAAGGGCAGCTACCAGGCAACTGGATGCCAATCCCTAAAGCCGATCCCAGTTCGGATTGGAGTCTGCAACCCGACTCCATGAAGTTGGATTCGCTAGTAATCGCGCATCAGCCATGGCGCGGTGAATACGTTCCCGGGCCTTGTACACACCGCCCGTCAAACCATGGAAGCTGGGGGTACCTGAAGTATGTGACCGCAAGGAGCGTCCTAGGGTAAAACTGGTAACTGGGGTTAAGTCGTAACAAGGTAGCCGTACCGGAAGGTGTGGCTGGAACACCTCCTTTCTGGAGCACAGGTTTAAATAAGTTTCTGTGACGAGATTGACAAAAGTTGTCCTTGCTTTTTTTAAAATATTACACAATGAGTTGCAAAGCGGGAGCTGCGCTGTAAGCCAAAGCTCAGAAGCTTGGCGCTTAGAAAAACAGTCCCGTAGCTCAGCTGGTTAGAGTACTACACTGATAATGTAGGGGTCCCCAGTTCAAGTCTGGGCGGGACTACAAGTCCAGTCAACAGTTGACAGTCACAGTAATCAGAACACTGAAAACTGAGACTGAATACTGCAAACTGAAAGTTCGGGGGATTAGCTCAGTTGGCTAGAGCGCTAGATTTGCATTCTAGAGGTCAAGGGTTCGACTCCCTTATTCTCCACAAGAGGCTGAAAAGTCGAAAAAAGACCACAAAACAGTGGCAGGTTCATAGTAATAGTGAACACAAGATAATGCTGGTGCACG
>NZ_OY781982.1:900000-983933 GCF_963677565.1 uncultured Draconibacterium sp.
CACATTACCCGGAACGATGTAGTTATCTACAATATCTTCAATCAGCCAAAGGAACAGAATTCCCGCGCCGGTAGTAACAGGAATGGAAGCAATACTCAGGAAAAACCACTTTTTGTGTGGTTTAAAATAGCCGGCAAATTTTCGGAACAACTGCCAGTCTAAACTTTTTATAATATTGTTTTTGCTCCTGCTCATCTCCGTGTTTCTTTTTTCGTTTCACCTTCCTGTTGCAGTTTTGCTATTTCGCGGTAGAAGTCCGAATATTTTAGCAACTCCTCATGATTTCCTTTTGCCGCCATTTTTCCGTCATCCAGCACAATGGTAAAATCAGTTTTCTCCAACACACTTATCCGGTTTGAAATTACAACCAGGCTTTTCACAGCATGATTTTCCACAATTTGTTTTATTAGAAAACGCTCGGTATCGGTGTCTACCGCCGAAAATACATCGTCGAGAATTAAGAGCTCGCCTTGTGTATAAAGTGCCCGTGCCAGGCTAATTCGCTGTTTTTGTCCGCCTGAAAGCATAATCCCTTTTTCGCCCACCATTGTTTTCCCCTTTTTGGGGAAACGCAACAATTCGTCGGCAAAAGCACTTTTATAAATCACATCATTAAAACGCTTCTCGTCAATCGCTGCGTCAGAGGTTAATCCAATGTTGTTTTCAATTGAATCGGAAAACAGAAAAACTTCCTGACTCACCGTATTTACAACAGAGCGAATATCCTCGCTTCTCAGCGAATCGGCATCAATGTCGCCATAAAAGATCTTACCTTCTCCGGGTCGTAAGTAACCATTTAAACACTGAATTAAAGTGGTTTTCCCCGATCCAACTTTTCCGGTTATACCGACGATCTGACCGGGTTTTATCGAAAACGAAATATCTTTCAAAACCGGTTATCGCCGTTATGATAGGTGTAGCTCAGGTTATTAACGTGAATACCATTTTTAAATAATTCTTGCCTTTTTGTTTCGGGTAGCGATTTCCGTTCATCGTCGGTTCCTTCGCGGTCCATAATGGTTTGAATACTGCTGATCCCTACAAATCCTTGCTGAAATACGGTGAGCACCCACCCCAACCCCATAATTGGATGAGCCAGCAGCGCTGCGTATGCAATGTATTCGGTTAATTCGCCAATCGTAAATTTCCCATTGATCACGTACATTCCGCCAACAAAAAAGATAATGATCTTTAAAATCTGACCAAGGTTACCCAACAAAGGGATTACAAAGGAGCGAATCCACGAGATTTTTAGCGTTGCATCGTAATAGGAAAGATTGTCTTTTTGAACTGCATCTTCCGCATGTTCGTATATATTGTAGCTTTTTATCACGCTATTTCCCGAAAGAAAAGAAATGATTTTCCCTGACAGCTTTTGCAAAGTATTCATTCTTGCGTGCGTATTTTTTACCATTACCCGCATCCCGTAGCGGACAATTAAAAAAACTACCACCATAGGAATTACACAATACAACGTTAGCATGGGCGACAATTTCCACATCATGTAGGGTGTGAGCGACAATGAAAGCAGGATATTTCCGATTTGCAAAATACCAAAACCAGTGATCATTCGCACTCCGTTTATGTCATTATTCACTCGTGAAATGATATTTCCGGTGGAATTCTCATCGTAATAATCCTTTCCGAACGAGGCTAGTTTTTGGAACATTTCGCCTTTTAACTGCCGCTCGATCAGACGGGCCGGAAAAAAGATTAAAATCCGCGAAAGTGTTCTTACCAAAATTAATCCGGCAGCCAAACCAACAATAATCAATACATTTTTTTGAAATTCAGCCTCATTACCCGCGCGGCCGGCAGCTATTAGGTCGATGGTTTTCTGAATAAATCCGGGTATCGTAATCGAAGTCCAGACGGTAAGCACCAGGAAGATAATTCCGCCTGTGTACCACCACCGATATTGATGCGTGTATTTTAATAAGAATTTTAGTTTCGATAACATGCTCCCGTGTCCTCTTTTTGTCTTTTATGCATCGATATATTTTTGCATCTGCTCGTTTTGCCAGTTGTACACCAATTCGGGTAACGACTCGTTGTTCTCTTGGTAGCGTTTCAATAGCTTTTCGGCCACTGTAATCCCACTTTCGGTAATCTCGCGAACAGGTGCCAGAAACCGGCTTTCATCCTCCGAACACTTTACTTTGGCGCGCCTTGTAAGCCCATCCGAGGCAATGCGGCAAATTTGTTTTGCAATGGTTCCTACATGCAGATTGCCACTTTTCGCATTCAGCGCTTTTATTGGCACCTGAGCACGAAGCTCCTGCATGGTGTCAACGTCCCATTTCGAAATAAGTTCATCGGCTTCCGCCAGGCTTTCTCCATCGTACAACAATCCTACCCACAACGCAGAAACCGCTGCTATGTGCGACACACAGCTGGCATCAGCACCTCGCATCTCAATAAATTGTTTAAGGCGAACATCAGGAAAAATAGTAGAAACATGAGTTTCCCAATCTTCCTGCGTTGGTTTTAGTTCATGTTTGCCCTCAAAAAATCCACGGAATGTAAGGCCTTTTGCCGAAATATATTCCCCATTGCGTAAAATGTAATACATCGGAACATCCAGTAGATAATCCACCCAACGCTCAAAACCAAATCCCGCATCAAAAATAAAGGGCAAGAATCCGCAGCGATCCGGATCGGTGTGGTTCCAAATATGCGAACGATACGATAAATACCCATTGGGTTTACCGGCAGAAAATGGTGAGTTGGCAAAAATGGCGGTAACAACAGCCTGTAATGCCTGCGATACGCGCATCTTTTTTACCATATCACTTTCGCTGCCAAAATCCAGGTTAACCTGTGTTGAAGCGGTGTTTGTCATCATGTGCAGACCAAGCTCGCCTTTTGTGGGCATGTAATTTCGCATCCAGCGGTAACGTTCTTTCGGCACCCATGGCACATTGGCAACTTCCGTTAAAGGATCAACACCCATTGGCAGACTAAAAAAATCGTAGTACTCACTAATGGTATTTAGCTCCTGGAAATGTTTTCTGGTTTCGCGATACGTTTCATGAATAGTGCTAAAATTATCGCCTGAAAGTTCAAATTGCCCACCGGGTTCCAGTGTAATCGAAGCACCATTTTTCCGAAGGCCAATTGCAATATTGTTTTCGAGGATTGGTGTCCATCCATCCTGTTGCATTTTGTTCAGAATCTTCAAAATTCCGCCATCCTGTTCAAAACATAGTCGTCCGAAATCTTTTCGGCGAAATAGGAACTTTTCGTTCTCGGTACCTATTCCCCATCTTTCAGGTGGTTTGCTGCCCCGCTCGAAATAGTCGACCAATTGCGATTTATGGTTTATTTCTATTTTTTTCTCTTTTTCTGTCATTTGTTTTATTCTAACTTCAATTACTTCGAATTCAGAATGCTGTCGAGAACATATTTTTCCACATGGCGGTTTTTCCCGATGTACGGATAATCGTGCATCGATAACATAGCCGGCGCATTCAGTTCAACCACGATGTAATTATCATTCGATGCAGGCCCTTCCATATCTCTTATTATAATATCGATTCCGGCAATTTTCAGTCCTGCCGATTTTGCTGTTTCCACCGCTACATGCTTATAAAATTCAGGAATTTCATCCGTTACATCAATGCTGTCGCCACCGGTACTCAAGTTTGAGTTATTTCGCAAGAAGACCTTCTTCTCTTTTTTCAAAATGGTTCCCGGAGTCATCGACTGCGCATTCAAATGTCGGATTACCTCCTCATCAATATTTATCTTTAATAACGGATGCGTGTAATCATCGCCGCGCCCTTTATTTTTCTCGTCAACAAGCTGTTGAATTGAAGATTCTCCATCACCCAAAACATTTGCCGGTTCGCGCCAGGCTATGGCACGCACCACATAATCGATTACCAGGAAACGGTACTCCTGCCCCGGACAAAACTCTTCGACAATTACTTTATTGGCAAACTTAAACGCATTATCGATAGCCGCAATTTGTTCTTCGCGGGTTTGAATATTTGTGCTTACGGCAATTCCATGATCGGTATCGGCCGGTTTTACTACAGCGGGTAACTCAATCGCATCCAATTCTTTGGCATCATAACCATGCTTCAACAAAATACCTTTTGCCTGTTGAATACCCTTTCGCTGAAGGAACTGCCGGGTCATCCATTTATCGTTCGATATCCAAAAGGCAATTAAGCTGTTGGCATCCGAAATAGTTCCTTCATGAATGATGTATTCTTTATTGTTGTGTTGAACCGAAATGAGGTTATTATCGGAGTCGATGATTTCAAAAGGTAACTGGCGACGGAGAATTTCAGCAATAATAATCTGGGTTGTGGCTTCAAAATGTTCATAACCAGGTAGCGGTTTAAAATTATAGTTGCTTTTTTCCATCATCATAAATTGTTTTCAGGATGTATCTCATTGCCATGAAACGCCCCCTTTCCTAATAACTCTTGAAATTAACACATTGTATTTAGAATAGTTTTCGAAAGGACCAATTATTGCCCGTAATTTAAAGTTCGGTTGAAATGCGATGAAAATAACATCCATATTTGACTAATCAACCAGGCATAAAAAAAGAGGTTGTAAAACCTCTTATAAAAAAATGGAGCATTACGAAAAACAGATACAATCTATTTTTCAGCAGTTTTATAACTTATCGAAACGCCACCGCCATCGTTATTGTATGTTGTTTTAAAGTTAGATTGTGCTTCAATGTATTCCACAAATTCAGTAATTCCGTATTGCCTTCTTCGCTGGGTAATATTGTGCGCTGTAAAACAACCGCCTACACTCATTTTGGGTGCCAGGTCTTTAAAATAATTGGCATACCAACCCTTGTCGGCATCGCTGAACACAAAGTCGATCGGCCCTTCCAACTGCTTGGCCATTTCGTGCGCATCGCACAAGCGTGCATCCACATATTCCGACACACCGGCTTTTTCGAAATTTTCCATGGCTTCCTGATGGCGTCTTTCGTCAATCTCCATGGTAATTAATTTTCCACCAGTTTTGCTCAAGGCCCAGGCAATCCACACCCCCGAGTGACCGGTAGAAGTTCCAATCTCAACGGCATTTTTATAACCGTTTTCAACGATTATATCGTACAAAAGCTGCCCGTCGGAAGCGGGTATATTCATATCGCGCCACGAATATCGTTTATCCGACAAAAACGCTTTTACCGTTTTATCCAATTCCGAATTATCTGACGAAGACTGAGCCATTACGGAAGGAACAATCAGTAACATTAAAATAAACAGAATTTGATACCTGAATGAAAGCAGTGTGATTTTCATAATCGTTTCATTTTTAAGTTTATAATTCAGCTACTCTGGTTTATAAACATAGACAATCACAAGCACAAATGGTTTAACTAACAGTTTGACAAAGAGATATCCAAACGGAGCCGTATCAACTCCTTGCAGATCCTTTAATATTTTCGTAAATTAGCTGATAACCAAGAATCTAGCCTATGAACAAAAATTATATCAGCCGTCGTGATTTTGTAAAAACAACGCTTGCAGGAACTGTTGCATTGGCGGCAATCATGTATCCGTTTACAAATGAAGCAGTTGTTAGTGTTGTGCGTATCAAAAACGGTGATATTAAACTCGCCGTAAAAGAGGCACTAAATTTAATTGGTGGGCCGAAAGAAATCTTTCAAAACAGAAAACAGGTAATGCTAAAACCAAATCTAGTGGCCCCCGTTCCTGCATGCACCACCAAACCTGAGATTATTAAAGCGCTGGCAGAAATTATAAAAGATGAAGGGAAAAAAGTAAGTATTGGTGAAGGATCAGCAGCCGCTCCGGGCTTTAATCTCAAAAACAACATTCAATACCGAACAAAGAAGTCTGAGATTCTGGACCCAATGCAAAAATATGTATTCGATGAACTTGGTTACACCAAACTTGCTGAGGAGCTTGATATTCCGCTAATAAATCTTCACACAGGAAAAATGGTGGATATCGAAGTTCCAAATGGTTTAATGTACGACAAAATTACCGTTCATCACTCAATTACTGAATCGGATATGCTCGTTTCAGTTCCGATGATGAAAACCCATACCCTTGCTACCGTTACATTGGGTATGAAAAATCTAATTGGAGTTTATCCTGGCAGTGTTTATTACTCTGTTCGTTCATTTTTACACGACCAGGCTGCAGAAAGAGGCTCCGAGGGAATCGCTTACGAAATTATCGATATGGTGCGGGCAAGCAAAATGGGATTAACTGTTATTGATGCGTCTACTGCTATGGAAGGAAATGGTCCTTCGGAAGGTGAGCTTGTTGATATGAATTTGATAATTGCCGGAACGAATCCATTTGCTACCGATTTAGTTGGTGCCAGTGTTATGGGTTTCGAAATTGAGGAAATTCCAACCTTTCAATGGGCAATAAAATCGGGATTCACTCCAACAAACTTGTCGGATATTGAAATCAGAGGTGAAGCGATGAAAGATGTTCGTCGTAATTTTAAGAAACCTGCAAGAGTTCCGTGGCAGGCCATTAACAAATTATGGGGAGTTGAAGAACTTTAACCTTTTACTTTTTTATCCGAAGACAGATAATAGCTCAAGAATAGTTGTTTCTTTGCCTGTTATCTGTTAGCTAGCCGCTATTTTAACATCGTTTCAGACTCCGCAACTGCAATTTTTGAGTCGGCAGTTCCGTAGTACAACAACCACTTATTTTTAAACCGGGCTAGTCCTTCCACAAAACATACATTATTAACCTGTCCGGTAATTTCAAAAGGTTGATCGGGTGTGATAAAATAATTATCCATGCGATCCATCACTTTTGTCGGATCATTTTTATCGGTTAGAATTTGTCCGGCGGCATAAGATCCTTGCGCCAGGTTTTTATCGCCAAATTCAGGACTGTTTTTACTGTTGTATATAAACACGAAACCGTTATCGGTTAATAGGGCAGGTGGACCGGGCTCAACAAGTTCGCTGTCAAATTTTCCCTCGCGTGTCGAGAACAAAATCTTAAAAGCAACTGTATAATTGCGCATTTCATCTAAAATCATTTTGTCCGGATCGGTTTCCAACAGCGGACTCCAGTCGATGAGATTTTCGGAAGTTGCCATGTAAATATTCGACTCGCCCCAATACATCCAGTATTTTCCATCAACTTTTGTAGCTATCATTTTCCCGTTTTCTTCGCGGCATAAAACGGATCCCGATTTTGACCACATATCAACATACTGGGTTCCGGCTTTTGTAAAAACCGAACCATGTTTGGTCCAGTTTCGTAAATCGGTTGATGTTGCCACAAATAAGCGCGCTTTATCACCATCGTAAGCCGTGTAGGTCATGTAATAAACACCGTCTTCATCTTCCACAACCCGCGGATCTTCGCATCCTCCTTCCCATTCATACTTTTTAAATTCGTCATTATTAGGATACAAAACCGGCTTATCGTATTTTTCAAAATGATAACCATCAAAACTGTATGCCAAACCAATACGTGAGGTTCCGTTGTATTTCCCCAACACATCTTCGGCACGGTAAAGCAAAAACAAAGTGTCATTTTTCACCACACTGGCCGGATTAAAAACATCTTTTTCTTCCCAAAAAACTTTGGTATTGCGCACAGGACAAACAAAACTCCGATCGGCGCCCGGCAACAAACAAGGATTCACAGCTGCATTTTTTGTAAAAGGAAGTAAAAACGGAATTGATTTTTGTGCTTCATTTGCACATTGAACCATCGTGAAAAGAATAATCCCAAATGTTAACGAAATTTTCAGTTTTTTCAACATGACGTATAGGTTTTTTCATTTTGATTTAGAGCTGAAAGTTAGTGAAAAATGGATTTAACTTAAGGAATAATAGACTTACATTTTCATAAACAGTATTTTAATTTTCTGTGCTAAAAGAAGAAATGAATTTATAACAATTAAGCCACGGCTATCGAACTAAACAGCTTAATAACATTCATTCACATATTTCCCGACCGGCAATGATATTGTAAATTCAAAGATGATTTGAATAACAAAAACAGTTAAACGAATTATAGCCAAGATTAATTGAAATAAACTTCCAAACAAATGATAAATTGACCATTTCATAACTACCAGATTAATATTTTGATTTAAGATGAACCATCGCGGGTTTAACATTTCCAGTTTCCTGACGAGTATGTCTTTTAACCGCTTTTGGTTTCATACCAAAAATTATACGCGTAAAATTAAATCTCTTAACTACAAACCAATAAACTGCTACTGTTAGAGAAAAGGAGACTATTGTAATGAAAACAACTTTTGCCCAAATTGATATTTCTATCGGAACCACAAAATACCCAACAATAACAATTATGGGTTGATGGAGAAGATAAAACGGATAAATGGCCGCATTAAGAAGTTTCCTAAAACTGTTGTCAAAATTCAGGTATTTTTTTGCGTAACCGAATACAGCTAAACCAGTTGACCAGGCAACAACAATTTCAGGAATATCCCAAAACAGATCTTTTAGAAGTTGGTTTTCAAACATTGAAGGAAAAGTTAACATTACAGTTGTCGCTACCACAGATTCGATAAGATACAAATTTCTCTGCTCCATGATGAAACTGACTATTTTATTACTTGCAATAATGATGTAACCCGAAAGGAAAAATATAAGGTACAACGCCACAAAAGCCCAGTCGTTTATCAAAGCATGAGTATTGTCGGGGAAAAAGGGACGAAGTATAATTTGGGACAAAACAAGCGGGATAAGAAAAATATTCGCACCAAGTTTTTTTGATGTAACTTTTACCATTCGCCCAATAAACAAGTCGAATCCAGAACTTCTCAGCAAATTTAGAAATGGAGAAATAACAAGCACAATGAAAAACAAATAACAAATAAACCATAAATGGTGCCAGCTAAAATTACCTGCAGGATAAATCCCTTCAAACAAATGAGGGTAGTAGTCTAATAATGAGCCGTAATTTGCCGACTTTTCGATATACACCTGAACCGGAACCAGAATAAAAATACCTGCAAATAACGGTATAAAGAGTCGCTTAAATCTTTCCTTTAAATATTGTCCCGATGTTCTTTTTCCTAATGCAAGATATGTTCCTGCTCCGGAGATCAAAATTAACAGGGGCATTCTCCAACTGCCTAAAAAAACCATTGTATACCATAATGTACTTTTGTACCCAAATACTTCATCGTTTTTAATGTGCCAGTCCCAGGAAATAAAGATCATACCAATATGGTATAAAAAAACACTAAGGATTAAAAAAATTCTCAGCCAATCGACATAGTACTGTCGTTCATTTTTTTCTAAAATCTCAGTTGCCATTTTTTTTCATTTTAATATTTACCGGCAAACCTAGTTGTAACCAACCGATTCTATAAAATGTGCCTATAAGAACGATGTTCGAGATTGTCGGGACGAACATCATACCACACACAACACCCTAATAAAGTGCTACTTAAGATTTTCGATTTGAATTTCTGAACTCGGAGGGAGTTTGGGATGTTTGTTTTTTGAAAACAGTATTAAAAGATGATTTTGAATTATAACCAACCCGTTCTGAAAGTTCTTCTATTGTAATTTCAGATTCCTTTTCACTCAATAATATTTTTTTAGCTTCTTCAACCCTATACCAAGCCAAAAGTTCGAAAAACGATTTCCCCATTTTCTCATTTATAACCTGCGAAACATGATGAGAACTCAATTTTAGCTTTTTTGACAAATCGGACAGAGAAGCCATGTTATTGACAAAATATTTCTCGTTAACAAACTGATTTTCTATTAACTCTTTTATTTTCAACTTATCATCCTGAGACAACGATGACTTTTTATACTTAACCAGCGGAAAACTAAAAAATGTCTGGTTTTGTTTAAAGAATTCAGAACGATTCATAATTTGATAGCTGGTAGCAAATATCATAAACGAAATATAGGTGGCAATAAAATATCCTCCAATATCGCTTCGCATGCCAAAATAAGATTTGGTAATAAAGAAAACTGCGGTAATAATCACAAAATGAAGTAGGAAATTTCGTAAAACAACGAGCAACTCATTATCTGTTTTAAATATGTTTTGTTTTAGAGAACTGAACTTTCCCCGAACCAGCCAAATGGACAATACAAGATAGGATGAAATGTGAATACCTATAAATTGATTGACATAAGAACGTATGCCAAGCGGATCATCCGGGTATATCAAATTAACAGCTAGGTACTCCCAATCGGGGTGTTTGGTCTGAACGTATGAGTTATATTTTAATGCGAGTGGTTGAATCCAATAAAAAACCATATAGAGCAACCAAAATGCAGCGATGATAAAATGAATCCATTCGCCCTTTTTTGATTTTTCGTTGATACAGGTTCGAATATACAAGTAAACCAAAGGCCCAAAAGTAAAGTTAAGAGGTTCTGAAAAATCGGACAGGTAAAGAAACTGAACAATGTATCCTGTGTTATTTAGCAATTCTTCAAAAATGGCCATTGACAAAAAGAGTAACAATACGCCCTGATAAAAATTAGTGCGCTGTTCCCAATTTGAATTTTTGATAAAAAACCAAGATAACAGCAGCCCTTGAAAGACTCCCAGGAATATAAATAAATCAAAAATGCTTATAGTAATTTCTGAGTTCATCATATAAGATATTACCGTTAAATGCTAAGATAACAAATTAAAAATCGATAAGAACCGCTAGATTGAAATGAGATTCTAATTTCATATGAATGAATAAAAAAAGAGGTCGATAATGACCTCTTTTTTTTATTTATCCTTTGTTTAAAGGAAAGTATATTATCTTTCTTATTAACATATTTCCTAGTTAACGGCCGGAGTAACTACAAATTTGCGGAACTCAACCGGTCCGTGGTCACCCTGAATCTGGAATGGCCCAGGTTCTCCTTCCTTACTATCAAGCGAGCCGCCTGTGATTCCTGGAATAGGACGGTTCGAAATAACTTCAACACCATTAAGCGAAACGGTAACATGACGCCCAACAAGTGTCACGTCATAAGTTTGCCATTCGCCCGGTGCATTAGCTGCATAAACCGCCGGTGCAATAAAACCGTAAATACCACCAATACTAACATCGTCAGTTCTTCCTTTTGAATCTTCAATCTGAAGTTCGTGACGGCCGCGAAGATAAATTCCACTGTTACTACCTGCCGGGTAACGGAATTCAACGTGAAGTTTGAAATCTTCAAATTTCTGAATACTAACCAGGTTTCCGCCCGATTCGGTGTTAACCATAACACCATCAATCATCTGAAATTTACAGTTCTCAGGAATAATCCATTTGTCCATGTTTTCGGTGATAAGGTCTACTGGATTTCCCCAAATTGGAGGTTCTGTTCTTTCAAGCGAAGGAGCCCGAACACCTGTCCATTCCAGTTTTTGACCGTCAAGCATTTGATAGCCGGTAAGCTTATCGTCTTTTAACGAAAACTCAAAATACAGGTCATCGATGTCCATCCACTGCGGTGGAATGGTGAAATGAAATTTTCCATTTCCATCAGGTACTACTTCTGCAATTGGACGGGCACTTCCCTCGTATCCAACATAGTATCCGGTTAGTGTAGAGAAACCTGATAATTTAACCATTAGCCATCCCGGGAAACCATCGGAAGCCATTAATCCGTGGCGGAAAAGCCCGAGACTCTCGATTTGGGCAGGAGTCATATTTATGGTTAAATCCCACTTGCCAATTAATGGCGAGTCGCTTTCAACGCGTTGTGCCTGCGCTGGTGCAAAAGCCGTTAATGCAATTGCAATTAATAAAATAATAGGTTTTAGTTTGTTCATTGTAAATCTATTTTGATGAATAAATTGATAATATTTTTTTTATCGAACACAAATCTACTTAAAAACTGGGTTTGATTAAAAACCTCGCCTCTAATTTCTCAATTTAATATTGCTGCTTTGCCAAAGTTGTTAACGCGATCTTAAACTGAGTATCTTCCTAAACTTAATAGAAAAGCCTGGTGTTTCATTCGTAACGATTTTATTTAAAACTAAATTCCTTATCATGAAACAAGTTGACAATCAATTTAAAATGATTTCTTCGCGAGTATTTATTGCAGTAATCGTATTTATGGCGGTGGCGGCATGTGGCCCCGCAAATAAGAGTAACATACAAATAGAAACTTCATCAGCTGAACTGGCTTCAAACCTGCTTCAGGAAATTAACAACTCAAATGAGTTAGAAAATCAGAATACAGAAGCAGCAATACAAGCGAAACCTCAGGAGACAAAAACAACAGAGGCTGAGATTAAAATAAATCCGCCACATGGCGAACCCGGTCACAGATGCGATATTGCTGTAGGTGCACCATTGGATTCGCCCGTTTCAAATTCTGTTGCTGCACCTGCAAAAACTACTTCGGTTGCGCCGGCTGCTTCAACAGAAACTACGGCAACAAAACCTTCATCCGGTCGCGTCGGACCAACCATTGAAAACCTACAAAAATTAAAGTCTCCACAACCTATAAATTATGCTCCCGGACAATCACTAACAATAAATCCACCACACGGTCAACCGGGGCATAGATGTGATATACCGGTGGGAGATCCACTACCTGTTGCAGCAAATAACAATGTAAAATTAAATCCACCGCACGGCCAGCCAGGTCATCGATGTGACATTGCTGTTGGAAGTCCGTTGCCTTCGTAAATTACAAAATCCGCACACTTACTTTCTTAATAACAAACTTGAGGTTATCAAAAAATCAGGCATAAAAAAGGTCAATCGATATCGATTGACCTTTTGTGTTCTGTTCAATTGAAATAATGCTACCTGAATTGCAAAATCCTGATTAGTGCCTTGCGAATAAATTCCTTCAAATGCTCTTATCTACGATCTCATTTTCACTGACTCAGCGGGATTAAGATTGGCAGCCTGATACGCTTTGAAACTTATGGTTATTATTGAAATGAGAACGGTTGATAATGCTGCAATAAACAAAAGATAAATGCTGATTTTTGTTCTGTACACATAGTTTTCCAACCATCTGCTCATAAAGTAATACGCGATTGGTAATGCTATAATAATCGCAATAAGTGCAAGCTTCAGGAAATACTTAATAATTAGTTCCAAAATTGAAAGTTCATTTGCACCAAATGTCTTTCTTACCCCAATTTCCTTTGTTCTTTGTTCAACCATATACGATACCAAGCCAAAAAGCCCCAAACATGCTATTATTATGGCGAGAATAGTAAATAAAGTAAAAATTACGCCCCTCTTTTCGTCTGCTTCAAACTGGTTGTTAAACCTTTCTTCTAAAAAAGTATATTCAAACGGCTTATCAGGAAACACCTCATTCCATTTAGTCTCAATATGACTAAGTGTTTTATCTGTTTCGTTATCATTAATTTTTATGTATACGATGTTGTTATTAATTCTGTAGGCAAGAAGCAGCGATTCTGTTTCATTATACATACCGGTTTGATGGTAATCGGTCATAACACCAACAACTCTTGCATTTAAAGCACCTGCATTTTGTCCCAACTGTATTTTTTTTCCAAGTGCTTTGCTCCAGCCCATACGCTTAACAAAGGTTTCATTAACAATAACAGCCTGGAGCGTATCCGATCGCATATCCTGTCTAAAGTTTCTTCCTTCAGAAATTTTAATTCCAAGTGCATCGATAAAATCGTGGTCAACAACACTAAAGTTTACCCCCTTTTCCATCATTCCCTGGTTAGTTTCAACATTGAATACTAATTTACCCGATCCCTCACCTATCGGCGTACTTGTTGAACTAACATATTTAATCCCTGGATGATTTAGCAATGATGTTTTTAAAACAGGGTATTTGTTTATCATTTCTCCGTCCAACCTTAAGCTAATTACATTCTCCTGGTCGAATCCCTGATCCATTGTTTTTAAGAAATTCAATTGATTATAAACAACCAAGGTGCAAATAATCATTATTACAGAGATGGAGAATTGAATAACCACCAAAACTTTTCGGAAAGAACTACCTGAAGCTCCCTGAGTTACTTCGCCCTTAAGTACAGCGCTAGGGTTGAATCGAGATAAATAAAATGCAGGATAACAACCGCCAAGAATACCTATAATCAAAACAATACTAAAAAGAGCAGCTAAAAATATCGGACTTATAAGAATACTAAGGTCGAACGATTTACCTGCAACAATGTTGAACTGGTGCAATAGAATAATAACAAGAACAATACTAAAAAGAAGTGAAACTAAAGTTAGAAAAACAGATTCTGCAAGAAACTGAAATAGTAGTGGTCCCCTACTCGTTCCTGCTACTTTTCTTAAACCAACTTCTTTCGCCCTTTTGGCCGACCGTGCCGTTGCCAGATTCATATAATTCATTGCCGCTATTAATACCAGAAAAAACGCCACTATCCCAAAAATATATACATAAGTTATGCTTCCGGTTGGTTCTGGTTCGCCAGCATTTATTGAATATAGATGAATATCTTTTAATGGCTCTAAACTATATTTTATGGTAATATTCATTGCTCCAAATATCGACTTCATATAGTTATCGTACATCTCTTCAAGTTTCGCCTCAAATGTTTTAATGTCAATATTATCAGGCAATAACAAATAGGTAAAAACGCCAAAATTTCCCCAACTTCCCAATTGTTGCGGTAGATTGTTTCGGGCCGCAATAGCATCAAAACGAAAATGCGAATTTGACGGTATATTTTCAATTATTGCCACAACCTCATAAGAATTGGCTCCGGCAGTTAATGTTTTCCCGATGGCATTTATATTCCCAAAATATTTTAGCGCTACTTTTTCAGTAAGTGCAATTTTATTGGGTTCTGATACAGCAGCTATTGCATCTCCCTCGATTACATTATAATTGAAAATACTAAACAGTGTTGAGTCTGCATAATAGAAATTATCCTCGTTATATTCATTATCTTCATATTCATACAATTGACGGGGCATATTAATAAATCGCACAAAAGACTCAACTTCGGGATAATCTTGTGCAACTTGGGGTCCAAACGGAATCTGGGCGACAATCCATGTAAATTGGTCATCGGGTTCTGTTATTGTTGATGAAACACGATAAATACGATCAGCTTTTTCGTGATAATTATCGTAACTAAGTTCGTCGGCAACATAAATTATCAAAAAGAGCGAGCTTGTAATCCCCAGAGTAAGACCAATAATATTTAAAAAGCTATACCCAAAATACTTAAAAATATGTCTGATTGCCGTTTTTAAAATATTTTTTATCATAACGAATATTTTTTAGATCAGCTATAAACATTGTTGCACTTGGGAATTTTTAGTCAGATTATGACTTTTAAAAAGAATGTTCTAACATTAAGAATACAGATATGATTTTTTTAGCAATTTAAGGATAATGCATTAATTACCAATGCATCCACCAACATTTCTGATGAGCAAAAGGGACTGAGTTTTGATAAATTATACCGACTGAATGAGATTCATAAGAGTCAGAGTAGGTAAACTGAAATTGAAGAAATTCAATCAAACCTCCCCTAATGAGCGGGAATTCGTTTAAAAAAGGTCAACCGATATCGATTGACCCTTTTTATGCCCTTACAGTTAGAAGTTGTAATCAATTTCATGAAAGTCTTGATAGCTGTAATTTCTCATTAATTCTAAAATCAATTTGATTGTAGCTTAAATGTGTAATTCCCTGAACCGATTGTTACTTCAAAATACCCGGAATTATTTTTAACATTCTCAATGCCGTGATTTCCCGGAATAAAATTATCGTTTTCCCAGACTTTTGTATCTCCTTCAGAAATTGTAATATTTTGAAAATCAAAAGCCGGAAGTATAACCGATGCCGCTGTATTGGCGGGTATGGAAACATGATATTGGAATGCAGTGGCACTTTTTTTCCAATTTACAGCAACTTCTCCCTGAACTGTTTCATAAGATGCGCTTACCGATTCCAGTTTTTCCGGTACGCGAGGCTCAAGGTAGATGTGTTTGTATGCTACTGAAGTTTTTCCTTCCATTGGCGATTGTATACCTGCCAGGTACTTGTAATAATATTCAACAATGGAACCAAACATTTCGTGATTATGAGAGCTTCTACCAGACCAATGCTCCAAAAGTGTGGTTGAATTATTTTCGATCCAGTAACCATAACTTGGGAAAGTAGTTTGTGTAGCAACTTCGAATGTCAGGTCGTCAAAACCTTCTTTTGAAAGTGTTGTCCACAAATATTTTGTTCCCAGAATTCCTGTATTCAAATGATTGTCTCTTGCTATAATATCATCAACAACAGTGTTTACAACCTTTTCACGATATCCATCAGGAATTATTTCTCCATTCAGAGCAAGTAACTGATAAGTTTGATACACTTCTTCAGCCCCATAAAAACCTGTTTCTTCGTCAAAAAATTTATCGTTAAAAGCGTTCTTAATTGTAGTTGAAAGTGCTTCGAATTCCCGTGCGTCTTCTGTCTTCCCAAGCTTTTCGGCAATTTTTGCCATTAAAACGGCATTGTAATAATAGTAGTATGTACTAACCACCGGATGATTGGGACCATCGCTTTGTCCGGGAGCACACCATTCACCCAGCGAGAACCAGTAGCTACCAAAGTCGTTGATAATGTATTCTTCCTCAGGATTTGAATCGTTCATAGCAAGATCTTTCAGATACATCAAATACCGTTTCTGTGTAGGATAATGCTCTGCCAAAATTCTTGTATCGTTATAGTAATTATACATCCACCATGGAATTAGTATATAAGCGCTTCCCCATGCAACACCACCTCCCATTCCTCCTACCAAAGTTGGCGAAGTGTTCGGAATACGGCCATTTTCTTCCTGAGTGTCGCGCATATCGTTTATCCACTTGGTGTAGAACGATGCCATATGGAAATCGTGCATCGACGTCTCTGCAATTACCTGCCCATCGCCATTGTATCCTCCTTTTTCCCTGTGTGGACAATCGGTTGGGTAGAAAACTGTATTTCCAATTTGCGACCATAATCCGGCCTCATGAATTTGGTTAAGTAGTGGTTCTGAAGAGCTAAAAGTTCCGTTCCGTTCCAACGCTGAATTTACTACGCGACCTGACACTTCTATTTCGTCCAGGTTCTGCTTGTTGCTGGTCTCAACTTTAATATACCTGAATCCGGAGTAGAAAAAACGTGGCTCATAGGTTTCAGTTTCAGTACCTTTTAATGTGTAGTCGGTCCACACCTGAGAATGATACCTGTTTTTTGTACTCAAAATATCGCCAACTTCCAGCGGTTTTGGAAAAAGTGAGTCGTTTAATGTTTCGGCACCAGTTATACGAATGGTTACACCGGGTTCTCCTTTTACTGAAACTTTCCACCAACCAACAATATTTTGTCCCAAATCATAAAGGTAAACGCCGGAAGTGTCGTTTGTAGAAGTTACAGGCTTAATTGTTTCTCTAACTTTTACTGGTGGCATCATCTGTGATTTTAATTTTCCGCCCGGCTCAGTTGCAGCGACAACATTTTCCCAATTTTGATCATCAAATTTAGGTGTTCCCCAACCTCCAATTTCTTTTCTGGCATCATAGTCTTCACCACCAAAGAAATTATTAAATGTAATTGGGCCAGGCGTAGATTTCCAGCTTTCATCTGAAATCAAAACCGACTGACTTCCATCTGTATGAGTAATGTTTATTTGCGCCAACAAACCAGGTGGCGTTCCTCCTCCCCCACGTCGCCATGCATATCTGTCATCCGATCGTAACATATTATACGCTCCGTTGCCTAACATTGCACCCACAACGTTTTCTCCTTCCTTCAAAAGCTCTGTTACATCAAATGTTGAGTATAAAACAGTTTTGGTAAATTCAGTAATTGCGGGATCCATTAAATGATCACCCACTTTTGTACCGTTAAGATACAGTTCATAAAATCCACCGGCAGTTACAAAAGCATAGGCGTGCTCTACTTTTTTATCCACTGAGAATTCTTTCCTGAGCAAAGGGCTGGCAGTTGTAATTGTTTCTTTTGTTGTTATCCACTTGGCTTTCCAATCCTTTTCAGCCAACAATCCGGTGTGAAAACTTGCAGGTTCACTTCCAATTGCATTTTCATTGTCGGTCCAAACCTGGACTTTCCAGAAATACTTTTTATTGCTCTGAAGAGGCGTTCCCTCATATTCAATATTAACCAAATTATCAGAGCTAATTTTACCGGAATCCCATATATTACCGGTTCCTTTTTTCACTTCATTCAAATTTTCTCCAACAATTAACCGGTATGCACTTTGTGTAACGCCACGCTCTCCGGAAGTGATATTCCATGAAAATCTTGGTTGCAGCACATCAACCCCCAGTGGATTTTCAAGATACTCGCAGCTTAAATTAGTTATCGCTGTAGTTGTTTTTTCAGACTCACTACAGGACATTGTAAAAAGGAGGCCAGGTATTATTACAAGGAATAATAGTTTTCTGATAAAAATAGATTTGTAGTTTCTCATAGATTTAGGATTTTAGTTTATTGATTATTTTGAATTTGTAACCGACAGAAAACTTTTCACCATTCCATTGTGCCCAAATTATTTTCCCCAGGATCGTAACTTGTTAAAATTATGGCAGATTTACAAATATCCTTTAAAGATAAGAGATACTGTCAGATTTTATTAATCAACCTTGATATTTATCTTTTATACAATTGAGTGTTATGTAGTTGGGTTAAGTGTCGTTCAGTATTTAGCTTACAGCTACTCTATTCAGAGACCATGTAAAGAATCTGAACTTTACAACTCCAAATACAAAGTTTTGTTTCAATAATTTGGGCACAAAAAAAGAGGTCTAAAAAGACCTCTTTAAATATGATGGTTCCCCTTATAGTTTAAAGTTACAAGCTAAGATTTTAAGGTTTTACAGTTAAGATTTTCTTCTTGAAAAAAAACTGGATTTCCTGATTTTTTTATAACTCTCCTTTACCGCATCAACTTCATCTTTAAGAAATTTCTCAATGTTTTTTATCGTAACTTCTTCTCCTTTCATTTCCAGCCGTTGTGTTGTGGTTACAGCTTTAGGCACAGCTACCCACAAAATAAGATAAACCAAAATACCCGCTCCCGATGTGAGAAGTGCAATTAAAACGACTATTAATCTTATAACCACCGGATCCATATTAAAATAAACGGCCAGACCGCCACAAACTCCGCCTAAAACAGTTTGTTCAGGATCGCGATAAAGTTTTCTTTTTCTTGTTTTCTGTCCTGCCAGTGGTTCTTCTTCTCCGGCTTCTTCCGAGAAATTCTCAGGAGTTCCCAAAGTTTCAATTAACTCTTTTACCCAATCAAGCGTAATTGCCTGATTTTTTCCGCTTGTTTTTTCAGTAAATATTTCTGCAATTCGGGCTTCAATATCAGCGAAAATCTCGTTGCCTTCATCATCTTTACCAAAGTATTTTTTCAACACTACCATATATTTCTGCAGCTCTTCATATGCGTCTTCTTCAATATGAAATATGGTGCCGCTAATATTAATTGTCAATGTCTTTTTCATTTTTATTGATTTTAAAGTTTTTACTTTTGTTCTGATTCTAACAATTATGCCCTATTGGTTTTAACTCGGCTGACTGCACTTTCCAGTTCTCCCCACGATTCCTCCAGTTCGGTTAGGAAAGCCCTGCCTTTTTCGGTCAATTCATAATATTTTCGTGGTGGTCCCTGGGTAGATTCTTCCCAGCGATAGGATAATAATCCGTCATTTTTCAATCGGGTTAGCAATGGATAAATTGTACCCTCGACTACTATCAGATTGGCATCCCGTAGACCACTTATAACGTTAACTGCGTACACCGGTTTATCTTTGCATACCAGCAAGATACAATATTCCAGTACCCCTTTTCTCATTTGTGCTTTTGTATTCTCTAATTTCATGATTTCTGACTTTTTAATAGTTATAATTTTTTTTGACAATTTTATATGGAACTAACGATTCCATACCTTGTCAGAAGTCATCCAGTCTTCCAATTCGAGCGGCGATTCAGTTTCTTCTGTAAACTGAAAAGACCAATGATCAAAAGTCTTATTATCAATCATCCAATCTTCAACTTTCAATGCTTCCTCCTGCTCTAATTGAAGATACTGTGAGTAAACATCAAAACTGGCTCTGTATATCATCCAGTCTTCCACTTTTAATGCTTCTTCTGTTTCCACATCAAAATTTGAAACGTAAACATCCGCCTCAATTGATGATAAATCGGATTCGATAGAATTATCAACCATCGCAAATGCTATTCCCTTAAAACTAGCAGTTCCCGATAATGATTTTCCTAAATACTGAGCCTGTACATTTAAACTCAGAACGACTAAAATTAATCCTAATGCTAATAGTCTTGTACTTGCTTTCTGAACATTGTTTTTTGTTTTCATGACTTATCCTCCTGTTGTTTTCTTGTTATCTGTAATATCGCTTTGTAACGTTTTTCAATTATATGACGCACAATTTTCCAAAGCGTTACACTCTGTATAGTACTTTTTTTAATATGCTTCTTTGTTTTTATTAGTACTATGTTATACAATATTCTTGTTGCAATAATAAAACCAAACATAACAAGCTCTTTTTGTGCACATTACAAACACCGCACTTATTATATCAATCGAAGTAAAAATGTATTTTTGGAAGAAAATATTTATATAAGAAATGATGTATTCATAAAAATTGATCACACAAAAAAGAATTATTTAAGGAGTATTCGCTGGAAATCATCCCAAGAATCCGGAGAGTCATTTCAAAAATCTGGGCATAAAAAAAGAGGTCTTAAAAAGACCTCTTCAATTTTGGTGGCTCCCCAGGTTGGACTTGAACCAACGACCTACGGATTAACAGTCCGCCGCTCTAACCAACTGAGCTACTGGGGAAGATTAATTCCCTTTGTGAGAACGTTTGCTTTTCAAAAGCGATGCAAAAGTAATAGCTTTTCTTAAAAGTCAAAACTTTTTTTCAAAAAAAAATCAATTAAAATATCTATTCCCAATCGATGGAAAATATTCAAAAAAACAAACCATATTCTTCTTTTATTGTTATACAGTCAGTTATTAAATACAAACATTCAAAATCTTTAAAAATAGAGAAATGAAAAAAATTACTAAACTTCTTTCAACTGCCTTTATTGTGGGCATAATTACACTTTCAAATTTTCAGGCAAAAGCACATTGCGAAATTCCATGTGGGATTTATGGCGACTCAGTTCGTATTGCCCTTTTGTATGAACATATTGAAACAATTGAAAAATCGATGAACCAGATCAACGAATTATCAAAATCTGATAATCCTGATTACAATCAGTTGGTTCGTTGGGTAATGAATAAGGAAGAGCATGCTAAAGAAATGCAGGAAATTGTAAGTCAGTACTTTTTACACCAGCGTGTTAAAATAACCTCGTCAGCCGACGATGCTGCTTACAGAAAGTATGTAAAACAACTGGAATTACTGCATCATCTTTCAGTGTTCGCCATGAAAAGTAAACAAAGTACCGATTTGAGTATTATTGATACACTTCGCGAAAAACTTCATCTTTTCGAACACGCATATTTTGGCGACGATCATTAAAAAATTCAATAACATACTGAATAAAAGGACCTTAATTAAGGTCCTTTTTTGTATTTGCCATCCAACACCTTGTTTACGATAAAAAATTAAGGAACAGATTTCCTCCACCAAATTAACAATCCGGTGTCAACTGTTTAATATATTTGCGAAAAACAACTGGCATTTAATCGTTACTTTAGCCTAAAATTTAAAAATATGATCCCAAAAATATTCATAAGCTCCAAAATTGCAGAAAATGATTCAGTAGCGTGTTTATGTTCCGATTTAAAAGAAACAGCTTCAATACAAGTCACAGAAACCGAAAAAGCTTTTCTGAAAAAGAAATTAGAAAAGGAAGATACGTGTACTATTTCACGTTACCCACATTTGCTTTTTTTCGGGAAGATAAAAACCGATAAAGAACCGTATCTGCAAGCAGAAATGGCAAGGGTGGCCGGAACAAAACTTTACGATGAATTAAAAGCAGCCGGCGAAACCTCTGTTCAGTTGACAAATTTATGCATTGCCGGTTTTTTACCTGAGCTTTTAGAAGGATTGCTGCTTAACGGCTATACGTTTGATAAATACAAAAGTGAGAAAGAATCATTCAAAATTGAAAGTATATCAATTATTGATGAGCACATCACCGACGAGAAGATCAAAGAAATTATAAATACAACCAAGGCAACATTTGTAGCACGCGATTTGGTAAACGAACCGCTGTCATTCCTTACAGCTAGTCAGTTTTCAAAAGAAATAGAGAAGTTGAGTGAAGAAGCCGGTTTTTCGCTGGAAGTGTTTAACAAGAAAAAGATTGAAGCGCTTAAAATGGGTGGACTGTTGGCAGTGAATAAAGGAAGTATCGATCCGCCAACTTTTAACATTCTGGAATGGAAACCTGAAAACGCAAAAAACAAACAAGCCATTGTGTTGGTGGGAAAGGGAATTGTTTACGACACAGGAGGCTTAAGCCTAAAACCCACCCCTAATTCAATGGATTTCATGAAATCGGACATGGGAGGTGCCGCCGGAATTGTTGCAGCAACTTATGCGGCTGCGTTAAATAAACTTCCGTTACATATTATCGGTCTGGTTCCGGCTACCGACAATCGTCCCGATGGAAATGCTTACGTGCCGGGCGATATCATTAAAATGTTCGACGGAACTACCGTCGAAATCAAAAACACCGATGCAGAGGGAAGACTCATTCTTGCCGATGCATTGAGCTATGCAAAAAAATACAAGCCTCAACTGGTAATCGACTGCGCTACTTTAACGGGTTCTGCTGATATTATTTCCGGTCCACATGCAGCAGTCGTTATGGGAAATACACCTGAACACATGGAATTACTGAAACAATCAGGATTTAATACTTTTGAACGCCTGATAGAAGTTCCGCTTTGGGAAGAATATGCAGCACCTCTAAAATCGCCAATAGCAGATTTAAATAATCTTGGTACCCGCGAAGGACAATCAACCATAGCTGGGAAGTTTCTGGAACATTTTACCGATTATAAATGGATACATATTGATATGGCCGGAACAGCATTCAGAAAAGAAAAAGATGCATACCGCCCCGCCGGAGGAACAGGTTTTGGCGCACGTTTAATCTATTATTTCTTTAAAACAATGATTAACTGATTTTGAATTATTATTTTGAATGTCAAGCAGATTTGCAGCATAAACATTAACATGCTCAATTAAATTAAATAAATTAACTTTGCAGGGCTCAAAAAAGGGCAAAATATCTGAAACAAAATACAATGGCAAAACAAGATACCATACGAATTGGAATAACACATGGCGATATTAACGGAATTGGATACGAAGTAATACTTAAAACGCTCTCTGATCCGCGTATTCTGGAAATGTGTACCCCGGTTGTTTACGGCTCGCCAAAAGTAGCAGCATACCATCGTAAAGCGCTCGACATTAACGACGTAAGCTTCAACCACATTCGTAATACAAAAGAACTGTTACACCGAAAAGCAAACATTATAAATTGTGTAGATGAAAATGTACGGGTTGAATTAGGAAAATCAACTCAGGAAGCCGGAATTTCATCTTTTAATGCATTAGACCGTGCAACCAGTGATCTTCAAAAAGGATATATTGATGCACTGATAACTGCCCCGATAAACAAAGACAATATTCAGAGTGAAGAATTCAATTTCCCGGGACATACCGAGTTTTTGGCTGAAAAATTCGACACCAAAGATTATGCAATGTTAATGGTTAGCGAAACCATGAAAATTGGTGTAGTAACCACACATATACCTCTTTCAAGAGTAGCCGAAAGCCTGACAAAAGAAAACATCCTTTCAAAAATCAGGATCATTGCAAAATCGTTGCAACAAGATTTTGCCATTACCAAACCCCGAATTGCGGTTTTCGGATTAAATCCGCATGCCGGAGATAATGGACTAATTGGTAAAGAGGATAAAGAAATCATTCTTCCAGCAGTTATTCAGGCTAAAAAAGAAGGTATCATGGCACTCGGGCCATATCCTGCCGATGGCTTTTTCGGATCGGATGATTACCGGAAATTCGATGCAATTTTAGCGATGTATCACGACCAGGGCTTAATTCCGTTTAAACTCGCCTCTTTCGAACGTGGCGTAAACTTTACTGCCGGATTGCCTGCTATACGTACTTCGCCGGCACATGGAACGGCCTATGCAATTGCCGGAGAAAGCAAAGCCTCGCCCGAGTCATTCCGCCAGGCATTGTACCTTGCAATCGATATTTATAAAAACCGAAGCATTTATAAAGAAATCAGTAAAAATCCGTTGAGGAATTACGAGATTAATCCTAATCAGGTTGATGAAAGTGTAGACATTGAAGCGTCAGAAGAGGAAGAAACCTTATAAAACCACAGATTTTACATGTACGAATACATAAAAGGTAATATTGCCGAAATTAGTGCGACCAATATGGTTGTTGAAGCTGCCGGGATAGGTTACTTTATCCATATTTCATTAAACTCATACAGTATTCTGAATGGTAAAAAAGACGTTAAAGTTTTTTTACATCAAATGGTGCGGGAAGATGCACATACATTATATGGTTTTGCTACCACCAGCGAAAGGGAATTATTCCGCAGTTTGATATCGGTAAACGGTGTTGGAGCCAGCACGGCAATTATGATGCTTTCCTCCTTAAATCCGGATGAATTAAAAGCAGCAGTTACCACTGAGAATGTAAACGTATTAAAAGCTGTAAAAGGCATTGGTGCAAAAACTGCACAACGCATCATTATCGACTTGAAAGATAAACTTGGAAAAATGCCGGAATCGGGTCAAATTTTATCCGTTGCAGACAATACTATCAAGAATGAATCGTTATCTGCATTAGTCATGCTTGGCTTTGTAAAGAAAGATGCTGACAAGATAGTATCGAAGATACTTCAGGAGCAACCTGAAGCAACAGTGGAAAGCGTGATAAAACAAGCATTAAAAAGGTTGTAAGAAGTACCCTTTCTGAAAAAACAAAAACAATGATTAACAACTGCTTTTTCAGGAAAGCCTTTTGAAGAAGTAATTTTAATGAAATGACACTAAGCCGAAGTTTACCAAATATATTCTTCATTCTATTTGTATTATGTGCCCTTGCCAATCCTTTTTCAGGAGAGGCACAGGAACTGCCGGACATGGATACAACCGGTACGTTACCCTACCCTTTTAAAGACCAACCTGCATTTGGATATACCAACCAGGATTCGTCTAAATTATACCTGAACAAACCAAGCAACATTAAGTACGAAATTGAGTACGACCCGGTTTTAGGGCAGTATGTTTTTTACGAGAAAGTCGGATCCT
Organism: uncultured Draconibacterium sp.; assembly: GCF_963677565.1. NCBI lineage: Bacteria > Pseudomonadati > Bacteroidota > Bacteroidia > Marinilabiliales > Prolixibacteraceae > Draconibacterium > uncultured Draconibacterium sp. The sequence goes on from NZ_OY781982.1 coordinate 925,269, forward strand.
TAAATTATCGTTTGCCACAAAGTATGTCGCTCGACGATTACATGGAATATGATTTCGATAAATCCATCCGCGATTACTGGCGAGCGAGAACCCAGCAGGAATCGATTGATGCAAGAGGAGGTTTGCTTCCTAAATTAACCATCGGCAGCGAAGCTTTTAACCGAATATTTGGAGGAAATACTATCAATATTCAACCACAGGGTTATGTTGAAGTGAGCTTCGGATACCAGGTAAACAAAACAGATAATCCGGCAATACCCGAACGTTTAAGAAAAGTACCCACTTTCGATTTCGATGAAAAAATTCAGATGAATGTAACCGGCCAAATCGGTACAAAAATGAATATGCGGGTAAACTACAATACCGAGGCAACTTTTGATTACGAAAACAAAATGAACCTCGAATATACCGGCGATGAAGATGAAATTTTGAAACGTATTGAGGCTGGTAATGTTTCGCTGCCATTAAATGGTTCGCTAATTACCGGAGCATCAAACCTGTTTGGAGTAAAAGCCGAAATGCAGTTTGGGAAACTAACGCTAACCACGCTTTTCTCGCAACACCGCGGCGAATCGAAAACTGTTGAAACTGAAGGAGGTGCTCAGGTGGCCACATTCGATATTTCGGCAGCAAATTACGATGCAAACCGTCACTTTTTCCTCGCGCAATATTTCCGCGATCACTACAACGAGTGGTTACAAAGCACTGCCATACCGCGCTCGCCTATTACCATTAACAAGGTTGAGATATGGGTAACAAATAAATCGAATGATTTTGACAATTCAAGAAACATATTGGCTTTTCAGGATCTGGCAGAACATGATCCTCACATTTACAACAATATTCCTGAATTCCAGGCAACACCGGGGCTTCCTTATCCACAAAGTGTATTTCCTAATAATAATGCCAATGGTTTATATAGTGAAATGAGTTCTACCTACAGCGATGTTCGGCAGGTAGAAAATATAACCAGTGTGATGTCTGAGTTTGGTCAGGATTTTGCCGGTGGAACCGATTTTGAAAAAATTGAGCAGGCACGTAAATTGAACGACTCGGAGTATACCATAAACAAACAACTGGGGTATATCTCGTTAAACAGTTCACTAAATACCGACGAAGTTCTGGCTGTGGCTTTTAACTTTACATACAACGGGCAAACCTTTCAGGTGGGTGAATTTTCGACCGACGGTATTGATGCACCAAAAACACTTTTTATGAAGTTGTTGAAAGGCACCAACTTGTCGCCTGGAAAACCAACCTGGAACCTGATGATGAAAAACATTTACAACCTGAATGCTTATCAACTTACAAGCGAAGATTTTGAGCTGAATGTTGTTTATCAGAACGATTCAACCGGAACCTATATCAACTACCTTCCCGACTCGCGTATTGAAGGTCATATTCTGCTTGAAGTAATGCGTTTAGATATGCTTAACTCACAGCTCGACCCTTCAAAAGATGGTGTGTTCGACTACGTTGAAGGCATTACAGTAAACTCGAATAACGGTCGTATTATTTTTCCGGTAGTAGAACCTTTTGGCAGCCATTTGGCCGATTCATTACAAGATCAATCTTACATCGACAAATATTCGTTTCAAACCTTATACGACTCAACCCAGGTAAAAGCCGAGCAAGATGCTGAACACAATAAATTCAGGCTAACGGGAAGTTATAAAGGATCTTCGAGTTCCGACATTGCTCTGGGTACCCTGAACCTCACACAGGGCTCGGTAACTGTAACAGCCGGAGGACAAGTACTTACCGAGAATGTAGATTATACCGTTGACTACACACTGGGTAGGGTAAAAATAATTAACCAGGCCTTACTCGAAGCCGGTACTCCAATTAAAGTCTCTACAGAAAGTGAAGACCTGTTTACCATGCAGCGAAAAACATTAATGGGAACACATGCCAACTATGCTTTTTCCGATAATTTTAACATTGGAGCAACCATGCTTTGGATGAATGAACGTCCGTTAACTGAAAAAGTAGATTATGGTCAGGATCCGATTTCGAACTTAATGTACGGGTTGGATGCCCGTTACAATACAGAAGCACCATTTATTACCAAAGCGCTTGATGCATTGCCCTTTTACAGCACCAACGCAGCCTCGGCAATAGATGTGGAAGCTGAATTTGCACAACTGGTACCCGGAAGTTCAAAATCGATAAACGGTGCCGTTTATGTTGATGACTTTGAATCGACAAAAACAGCCATCGATATGCGTACCCGTTCAGCCTGGATGCTGGCCAGTACGCCGCAGTATCAAGATAATTTGTTCCCTGAAGCTCAACTTAGTAATTCGTTGGATTATGGTATAAACCGTGCAAAGCTAGCATGGTACAACATCGATCCACTATTTTTGAGAAACAATTCACTTACACCCGACCACATTAAAAATGACAGAGACATGCAGTCAAATCATTTAGTCCGCGAAGTGTTTGAGCAGGAAATATTCCCCGAAAGAGAATTTACTACCGGCGAGCCAACAAATATTGCAGTACTCGATCTGGCTTTCTATCCAACAGAACGAGGCCCTTACAACTACGATGCCGGTAACTCAAGCTATTCAGCTGGTGTAAATACTGATGGTACTTTACGCGATCCTGAATCGCGCTGGGGAGGTATAATGCGTGAAATTCAAACCAGCGACTTTGAAAATGCCAACATCGAATACATCGAATTCTGGATGATGGATCCATTCGTTAACGATACAATGGGCGAACACCATGGTGGTGATCTCTATTTCAACCTTGGAGAAATTTCGGAAGATGTACTAAAAGATTCAAGAAAGTCTTTTGAGAACGGATTACCCACAACCGACGAACTTACCAATGTTGACACTACTATTTGGGGCCGGGTATCTACACAACAATCTTTGGTAAATGCTTTCGATAATACAATCAATTCGCGTCAATATCAGGATATTGGTTTTGACGGGATAAACGACGAAGATGAACGCTCGCATTTCCAAATTTATCTGGATGAATTACGACTAAAAGTTAACGATGATGTGTACCAACAAGCTTTGGAAGATCCGTCGTCTGATAACTTCCATTACTACCGTGGCTCGGATTACGATCAGGAGGAACTGGGCATTCTGGAGCGTTACAAAAAATACAACGGTCCTGATGGCAACTCTCCAACTTCTGAAATGTCGCCGGAGAGTTATCCAACATCTGCAACAACAATACCTGATATTGAGGATATAAACGACGACAATACACTAAATGAATACGAACGCTATTTCCAATACCGGGTAAGCCTTCGCAAAGAGGACATGGAACTGGGAAATAACTTTATATCAGATGTTAGACGTGCACGCGTAGAACTTAAAAATGGTGAAATTGGCGAAGTTGACTGGTACCAGTTTAAAATACCGGTTAATACACCGGAGGCAGTTATTGGTAACATTAACGACTTTAATTCAATTCGCTTCATGCGTATGTTTATGCATGGATTTGCCGACCCAACGGTTCTGCGTTTTGCTACGCTCGACCTTGTTCGTGCCGACTGGCGTCGTTATACCGGCGATATTCTGGAAGACGGCGGTATTCCATCTGTCGATGCCGAATTCGATATATCAGCTGTAAGTATTGAAGAAAACTCAAGCCGCGAACCGGTTAACTACATTTTACCACCAGAAGTATCGAGGGTAATCGACCCTGCAAATCCGCAGTTGCGACAACTGAATGAGCAGTCGATTGAAATGAAGGTAACTGATTTGGAACAAGGCGACGCACGTGCAGCATACAAATCATTGTACATGGATTTCAGAAGGTATAAAACCCTGAAAATGGAAGTCCATGCCGAAGAAATTGAAGAATTCCCGCTTGAAGATGACGAGCTGTATTTCTTCATCCGTTTAGGATCGGATTACAATTACAACTACTACGAATACGAAGTTCCGCTTAGCCTTACTCCTCCGGGAAACTACAATGGCGACATTGAAAGTGACCGCTACATCGTTTGGCCCGATGCTAACCGGCTTAACATACCACTTGAACTGTTCACCGATCTAAAACTTGAGCGAAACGATGCCTTGCGTATGGAAGGCTCAAACTTATCAATGCAGGATATTTATGAAGGTTCGCACGATGGATGGAACAATGGCAAAAATCGTGTAAAAGTGAAAGGTAGCCCTAACCTGGGTAATGTGGAAGTGATGATGATGGGTGTTCGCAACAAAAGAGGTCAGGTGAATACCGGACCAAAATCGGTTATTGTTTGGGCCAATGAACTGCGCTTAACTGATTTTGACGAAGATGGTGGCTGGGCAGCCAATGCACGTGTTTCAACACGTTTAGCCGATTTGGGTAGCGTAGTAGTTGCCGGACGTAAACGAACTGCCGGTTTTGGTAGTATCGACGAAAACATCAACAGCCGTGCAATGGATGATTTGAATGAGATTGATGTATCGGCTTCGATTGATTGGGGACGTTTCTTCCCTGAAAAAGCAGGTGTTCGGATTCCAATGTACTATGGTTATTCAAACAGTACGGCAACGCCTAAATACGATCCGGTAAATCCTGATATCGAATTAAAAGAGTCGTTAGCACATGCAAGAACAAATAGTGAAAAAGATTCGATAAAAAACATGTCGCAAGATGTAATTGAGCGCAAAAGTATAAACTTCACAAATGTTAAAGTTGAACCACAGCGCCAGAAAGAAAAAACACATCTTTGGGACCCCGAGAACTTTGCTGTTACCTATTCATACAACGAAACATCAAAACGAAATATAACAACTGAATATGATGTGAATAAGGCACATCGTTTTATGTTCTCATACAATTACAGTAACCGACCAAAACTGATTCAACCGTTTAGTAATGTTCAGTTTCTGCAGAAAGGCCCTCTAAAATTAATAGGTGATTTCAATTTTTACCCATTACCAACACAGATTTCATACCGCACTGATTTATTCCGTAAATATCACGAGAAACAATCGAGAAATATTACAAATCCGAATCTGATTTTACCGGCTACTTATGATAAGGATTTCCTATGGAACCGATACCTGGATATTCGCTACGATGTTACACGTTCATTGAAATTTGATTTCTCATCAAGGGGAACCTCGCGCATTGACGAACCCGAGGGCCGGATCAATAAAAATGATGATGATTACGAATGGAAGCGTGATTCGATTTTAACAAACTTATGGAATTTAGGACGCCCCACTGTATATAACCATAGTTTCAATGCCACTTATCAGGTACCAATACGAAACATAAGGGCTCTGAACTTCATGAGTGGTTCTATTCGTTATTCAGGAAGATATGAATGGGCTGCAGGTTCGTTAACTAATGAAGACATAAATATTGGAAATGTTATTACTAACTCGCGCAACTTAACGCTACAGGGTAACGCTAATTTCCAAACCCTGTTCAATAAAGTACCTTATTTTAAAGAAGTTAACGACAAATTCCGACGAACCGGCCGGGGACGAGGCAGCCTGAACCAAAGAAGCTCAGGAAGAAATACAAACCGACAACCGGAACCACTACAGCGAAAGCAGGAAGAAACGTTTACCAGCAGTATGCGTTTAGCTGCCGATCAGGGACAGAAAATTGCCCACAAACTAAATACGAAAAAAGTTAGAGTACTTGTAACCGATGTTGATGGCAAGACAGTTCCGGGCAAAACAAACATTATTGATGCCAATACAATTGAATTTATACCAACAACAGATGTGCAACAGGCAATGCTTACTGTTAGCGGAAAACGCGGCGACCAGTCATTCTTTAAAGACATGCTGGATTTGACAACACGAATGGTTATCGGTGTACGTACATTCTCTGCAACGTACAGCAAGAATGGTGGTACCGTTCTTCCTGGATTTTTACCTGAGCCAACAATATTTGGAGCAACTAAATTTAGTGGCGATCCAAATTGGGGAACTCCTGCACTTGATCCAAAACTGGCTCCGGGACTTCCGTTTATGTTCGGATGGCAAGATCGCGACTTTGCTGTAAAAGCTTCACAAAACGGGTGGCTGACAATTGATTCCACACTAAATCAGCCATACCAGATGTCTGAAAATGAACGGATAAATTTCAGAACCTTATGGGAACCGCTACCTGATTTGCGTATCGATTTTACAGCCAACAGATCCATCTCAAAAAACATTACAGAATTCTATAATTACGATAATAATACTGGCAGTTTTGTTGCAAACAGTTATTCTGAAAGTGGGAACTTCAGTATGTCGACACTTACTTTAGGTACAGCTTTTTTCAAAATTGGAAAAGAAGAAGTTACCAGTTCTGATGCTTTTGAGAACATGAAAGATTACCGTCGGGTTATTGCTCACCGTCTGGCTGCCCAGCGTGGAACCAGCGCCGGTTATAATCCAAACGATCCACATTCAAATTATCCGGGCTACCCCGATGGTTACGGCCCAAACTCAGTAGAAGTTCTTGTTCCGGCTTTCCTTGCTGCATATCAGAATAAAGATCCGGAAAAAGTTTCGCTCAGCATGTTCCCTTCATTGAAATATATCCGTCCGAACTGGAGTATTCGTTACGAAGGAATGGTATCCCGTGTTCCCGGACTGAATAAAGTAATGCGTTCGTTGAATTTCCAGCATACATACCGATCAACATATAATGTTGGTTCTTATGCTACCAACCTGAATTTTATTGACGCAGGAGATGGTTACACCATGGTTCGCGACCTGGCTGACAACTTTGTTCCGGCTTACGATTTTAATACCGTTAGTATAGTTGAAGCGTTTAATCCACTGATTAATATCGACATCATGTGGCTGAGCGACCTGACTACACGCGGAGAGATTAAGCGTACCCGAAACCTGAACCTATCGTTGTCAAACAATCAACTAACTGAGATACTGAGCAACGAATATATTTTAGGTGTTGGATATCGTTTTACACGAATGGATCTGATTATAAAAACGAAGAATTCGCAGCAAGCTTACTCAAACGACTTAAATGTACGCGCTGATATTTCATATCGTAAAACAAAAACGATTTTACGCCAGTTGGATGAAGCAAACGACCAAATTACAGCAGGACAAGGTAACTTTACGTTAAAAACTTATGCCGATTACCGCTTAAGCGACAAGTTTGAAATGCGCGTGTATTACGACCGGATTATTAACGATCCTTTCACTTCGCTGTCGTACCGTACAACAAACGCGAATTTTGGAGTTAGTTTCCGTTTCACCTTATCCAATTAATTGTTAAACCAACTTTATTTGAAATATAGTTTTTTAAAGCTTCTGTCAACAATATTTTGATATTTCAAAAAAAACGTTTTTCTTGCAGAAGATTAAAATTTAAGAATGCAAAAAATAAATACAATATGGCTTCCGTGGTGGGGTCTTCTTACGTAAGTTAGGAGTTAAAGAGCCATATTGGTATTTTAAAAAATATTACAGGCCTGCTTCTAACAAGAGCAGGCTTTTTTATGCAACAGATAAATAATTATGAGAACAAACAATAACATTTGGTGGTGGCGTAGCAACTTTTTACAAATATCGTGAAGAGAGGATACGTCATTGCATAAATTAAAAGCGGCTCATCGGATTTCACGGTGAGCCGTTTTTAGTTTAAACACCTTGCTAACAGCATTTTTAGAATAGAAAAAAAACAAAGAACAAAACATAAAAAACAAAATGGAAAAACTCAATTTTAAACCCGTCGTACGAAAAATACTGGCCGACACCGTAACACCGGTAAGCGTTTATTTGCGATTGCGCACGCTTTATCCAAAGTCGATATTGCTGGAAAGCTCCGACTACCATGGTGCAGAAAATGCCTACTCGTTTATTGCATTTAAACCTATCGCCGATTTTACGGTGAATAACGGCGAAGCCAGCATTGATCTGCCAGGCCGGGAAAAACAACTATTCAGCCTATCCCCGGAACGGATGTTACACGATGAACTCGACAATTTCTTTAAAACGTTTAATGTTGATTCGGATGAAATAGAATTGCCGGCCAACGGATTATTCGGCTATCTGAATTTCGATGCCATTCAACATTTTGAAAGCATCCGTTTTTCATCGCCAAAAACCGAAGGCTACCAAACGCCGGAAGTTAATTACAGCTTTTATAAGTATGTAGTCGCCATCGATCACCACAAAAACCAGATCCACATTGTAGAAAACTTATTGGAAGGCGAAGAATCACAAATGGATTACGTTCATCATTTGTTGGTGAACCTAAACTTTTCAACTGCAAGTTTTGATGTGCGTGGCGAAGAGAAATCGAATATCACCGACGAAGAATACATGCACATGGTAACCAAAGGGAAAGAACACTGCTACCGGGGGGATGTTTTCCAGATCGTTTTAAGCCGCCAGTTCTCGCAGGAATTTGTTGGCGACGATTTTAATGTTTACCGCGCACTTCGCTCGATAAATCCATCGCCTTACCTGTTCTATTTCGATTACGGAACTTACAGCATTTTCGGTTCAAGCCCGGAGGCTGAAATCAGAATTAAAGACAACAAAGCATACATTCATCCAATTGCCGGAACTTTTAAACGAACCGGTAACGATGACCAGGATCGCGAACTGGCAGAAAAGCTAAGCAAAGATCCAAAAGAAAATGCCGAGCATGTAATGTTGGTAGATCTGGCCCGGAATGACCTGAGTCGAAATGCTGACAATGTGGTTGTTGAAACCTACCGCGAAGTGCAGTTTTTCTCCCATGTAATTCACTTGGTTTCGCAGGTTTCGGGAGAAATTAACAACGATACCAACCTGATAAAAGTTTTGGGAGAAACCTTCCCGGCCGGAACACTTTCGGGCGCACCAAAGTATAAAGCCATGGAACTGATCGACAAATACGAAAACCAGAACCGTGGTTATTACGGTGGTTGTATTGGCTACCTGGGTTTCGACAACTCAGTGAACCATGCGATTATGATCCGCTCGTTTTTGAGTAAAGACAAAAAATTGTTTTACCAGGCCGGTGCCGGAATTGTTGCCGACTCGCAGGAAGAGAGCGAACTGCAGGAAGTGAATAACAAACTGGCAGCATTGAAAAATGCGATTGAAATGGCTAAAGGAATCAACTAAAAATAGGAAACAATGAAAATACTAGTTATAGATAATTACGACTCATTTACCTACAACCTGGTACATGCCATAAAAAAGATTTCAGGCCAGCCGGTTGATGTGTTTCGCAACGACCAGATTGCAATGGAAGAGATTGACAAATACGACAAAATCGTTCTTTCTCCGGGCCCCGGAATTCCTGAAGAAGCAGGTCGTTTACTCGATATTATAAAAGCCTACGCACCCAAGAAAAGTATGCTCGGTGTTTGTTTGGGGCACCAGGCCATTGGAGAAGCTTTTGGCGGCAAATTGCACAACATGAACCGCGTTTTACACGGCATTGCCACACCCGTAAAACAAACCGGAATAAAATCGCAGTTATTTGAGGGATTACCCGAATCATTCGATGTAGGGCGTTACCACTCGTGGATCGTGCAGGATGAACAGTTGCCTGAATGTTTTGAAGTTACCAGCTACGATGAAGACGGCCTGGTAATGTCGATGCAGCACAAAGAATACGATGTGCAAAGTGTGCAGTTTCACCCGGAATCGGTACTTACGCCACTTGGTGAAAAAATGATCGAGAACTGGTTGTATCCAAACAAAAAGTAAATCAAATTCAAAAAACTCAACTGCTTTAAAATGAAAGAAACATTACAATACTTATTTGAAGGAAACACCCTCACCCGCGAAGAAGCAAAAGCGGCCTTAACCGGCGTTGGCAAAGGTCTGTATTCCGAAGCTGAATTTGCTGCATTCCTAACCGTTTTCAAAATGCGACCATTGCAGTCGGAAGAATTAGGCGGTTTTCGCGATGCAATGGTAGAACTCAGTAAAAAAGTTGACCTAACGGACTACAATGCAATTGACATAGTTGGTACCGGAGGCGACGGTAAAAACACGTTCAACATCTCAACTCTTGCATGTTTTATTGTTGCAGGTGCCGGCGTAAATGTTACCAAACATGGAAACTACGCAGCCACTTCAACCAGCGGCTCATCTAACGTTTTGGAATTTCTGGGATACGAATTCAGTAACGAGATAGATAAACTTAAAAACGATCTTGAAAAAGGAGGATTTTGCTTTTTACATGCACCTCTTTTCCATCCGGCAATGAAACACATTGCTCCAGTTCGCAGGGCATTAAAAGTGCCAACCTTCTTTAATATTCTTGGGCCGATCATCAATCCATCGGAACCCAAATTCCAGGTACTTGGCGTTAACAACAGCGTAAATTTTGAACATTACAAGAATGTGTATAAAACGATGGATGTTAATTTTGCCATTGTGAACAGTGTTGATGGTTACGACGAGATTTCGCTGACTGCCAATACGCACTGCGCCACAAAATTGGAAGACAAAGTGATGACACCGGATGAATTTGGATTGCCACAAGTTGAACCTGAAAAGCTTTTTGGCGGCGAATCGGTGGAAGAGGCGGCTAAAATTTTTATTGATGTCTTGAAAGGTAACGGAACAACGGCACAAACCAACGTTGTTCTTGCCAATGCAGCCGTTGGTCTGCAAGTTGTTTTCGCGGATCAAACATTGACTGAATGTGTTGAAATGGCACGCGAATCTTTACTAAGCGGAAATGCGTTGAAAAAGTTGGAAGCAGTAACAAACAAGTCCTTTTAAGGCAGAGCAAATAAACTACAATGAATATTCTTGATAAAATAGTAGCAACAAAAAAACAAGAAGTAGCTGCCCAGAAAAAGGTGGTTAGTATTGAGCAACTGGAGAACTACCCGGGTTATGCAAGAAAATGTAATTCGTTAAAAGAAAATCTGTTGAAAGATGGTGCTTCAGGTATTATTGCCGAATTCAAGCAAAAGTCGCCATCAAAAGGCGAGATCAATTTTTCGGCAAAAGTGGAAGAAGTTACCAAAGCTTATAACGCTGCCGGAGCTTCGTGTCTTTCTGTCCTTACCGATTTTGAATACTTTGGCGGCACTCTGGCCAACCTGGCGAAAGCGCGTGAAGCCAATCCTGACATTCCGATTTTGCGTAAAGATTTTATGATCGATACGTACCAGATTGTGGAATCAAAAGCTTTTGGGGCTGATGTGATCCTTTTAATCGCTGCATGTCTTTCGAAAGAGAAAGCACTGGAACTGGCACAAAAAGCTAAAGAACTTGGTTTGGATGTTTTAATGGAAATCCATAATGCCGAAGAGCTGGAAATCGTTAACGACTATGTTGACGTTGTTGGTGTAAACAACCGCAACCTGAAAACTTTTGAGGTGAGCGTTGAAACTTCAGTGGAGCTTTCGAAACTTATTCCGGCCAAATTTGTAAAAATATCGGAAAGTGGTTTGGCAGGAGCTGCCGAGATTAACTATCTGAAAGAGCACGGTTTTAAAGGCTTCCTGATTGGTGAGACGTTTATGAAAACCGATGACCCGGGGGCTGCCTGCAAAAAGTTAATTGATGAATTATGAATGTCATTTCGACGAAGAATGAGGAGAAATCTTTTGCCTCGAAGCAAGATATTACAGATTTCTCACTGCGTTCGAAATGACAGAAATCAAACAAGATGACAAACAACCTAAAAATAAAAGTGTGCGGGATGAAATTCACTCAAAATCGTGAGCAGGTGGAAGCGCTTGCGGTGGATCTGCTGGGCTACATTTTTTACGGCCCTTCAAAACGATTTGTTGGTGACACTCCCGATGCCGGACTCTTTCAATCTCACAAACCCAAAGTGGGTGTTTTTGTGAACGAGAATGCATTTGAAATTCTGGGTCTTGCAAAAAACTTCGGGTTCGAGTACATTCAGTTACACGGTAAAGAAAATCCTAAAACCTGTGGAATATTAAAAAGCCAGGGGTTGCGTGTATTAAAGGCCTTCCCTATGGATGATGATTTTAAATTTGCCACAACAGCAACATACGAGGGAAATGTAGATTATTTTTTATTCGATACCAAAACCAAACAACATGGTGGTTCGGGTAAAAAATTCAACTGGCAGTTGCTGGAAAACTATACCGGGAATACGCCCTTTTTTCTGAGTGGAGGAATTGGACCTGACGATGCGGAAGAAATTAAAGAACTAAATCATCCGATGCTCGCAGGCGTTGATCTGAACAGTGGTTTTGAAGACGAGCCCGGATTAAAAAACATTGAAAAACTGAGAAAATTTATAACTGAATTTAAAAAATAAGTGCGGAATAAGATCGTGCCGAAAAAAAGAGACAAATCTTCCGGCTTCGGTCTTCCGACTTCCAACTTTAATCATATGAAGTATCAAGTAGACGAAAAAGGATATTACGGCGAATTTGGCGGGGCATGGATACCCGAAATGATGTTCACCAATATTGATGAGCTAAAGCGCCGTTACCTGGAAATTATAGAATCAGAAGCATTCAAAAAAGAATTCGATCAGCTGTTAAAAGATTTTGTGGGGCGTCCGTCGCCGCTGTATTATGCCAGCCGACTTTCAGAGCATTACGGCAGCAAAATATACCTGAAACGGGAAGATCTGAACCACACAGGATCGCACAAATTGAACAACACAATCGGGCAAATTCTGTTGGCACAGCAACTGGGAAAAACACGTATTATTGCCGAAACCGGTGCCGGTCAGCACGGTGTGGCAACAGCAACGGTTTGTGCACTTAAAGGAATTAAATGTATTGTTTACATGGGAGCATTGGATGTTTCGCGCCAGGCACCAAACGTAAAAAAGATGAAAATGCTCGGCGCCGAGGTGATACCGGTGCACAGTGGTAACAAAACGCTAAAAGACGCCACCAACGAAGCCATGCGCGACTGGATCAACAATCCGGAAGATACGCATTATATTATCGGTTCTGTGGTTGGACCACATCCCTACCCTGATATGGTTGCACGCTTTCAATCGGTTATCAGTGCCGAGATGAAAAAGCAATTAATAGAACAAACAGGTTCCGAATTTCCAACACGTATTTTGGCGTGTGTGGGAGGAGGAAGTAACGCTGCCGGAGCATTTTATCACTACCTCGATGATGAGCAGGTGGAACTGATCGGTGTGGAAGCTGCCGGAAAAGGAGTCGACACCGATGAAACTGCAGCTACACTAACGGTTGGAACTCCCGGAGTTTTACACTCAAGCAGAACTGTTTTAATGCAAAATGATGACGGACAGATTACCGAGCCATACTCCATCTCTGCAGGATTGGATTACCCGGGAATAGGACCTTTGCATGCACACCTTTTTAAAACCGGTCGTGCTAAGTTTTTTGCTGCCACCGACGAAGAAGTTTTACAGGCAGTATTATTGCTAACACAAAAAGAAGGAATTATTCCTGCACTGGAGTCGGCACACGCACTGGCTGCACTGGAGAAAATAAAAATGAATCCTGACGATGTGAATGTAATAAACCTTTCGGGTAGCGGCAACAAAGACATGGAAACCTACCTGAATTATTTTGGATATTAACCTCGGACTTCCGTCATCGGGCTTCCGACTATTTTTATAAAAATGAACAACAGAATCAATCAACTTTTCGAAAGAAAAAAGGAAAACATACTCTCGGTGTATTTTACTGCCGGATTCCCCAACCTGAATGATACCGTTGAAATTATTCAGCAGCTGGAAAAGAATGGCGTCAACCTCATCGAAATTGGAATGCCTTTTTCCGATCCCACTGCTGACGGACCAACCATTCAGCGCACAAGCGAAATTGCCTTAAAAAATGGCATGTCTTTGAAAGTACTTTTCGAGCAATTAAAGACTATACGCGAATCGGTTTCCATCCCGTTGGTATTAATGGGATATTTGAATCCGGTTTATCAATACGGCATAGAGAAGTTTTGCCAAAAATGTAACGAGATTGGAATTGATGGCACTATCCTGCCCGACCTCCCATTGGATGAATTTGAAGCAGAATACAAAACAATTTTTCAGCAGAACAATCTGCACAATATTTTACTTATTACGCCTCAAACTTCGGGAGCACGCATTCGCCAGATAGACGATGCCAGCGAAGGCTTTATTTACATGGTTTCGTCGTCGTCGACAACTGGTGCAGGCAAAAAAGTGGAAGATTTCCATGCCGACTATTTTGAGCGAATTCAGGCAATGAACCTAAAAAACCATCGCCTCATCGGCTTTGGAATTTCAGACAATGCTACATTTACAAATGCATGTAAATATGCCAGCGGAGCTATTATCGGCAGTGCCTTTGTTAGCTCGTTCAGTAAGGAAATGGTGATAGCAGATTCTGTAAAACAATTTGTGAAAAACATGCTCAATACTGACTAATGTTAACACATTAAAAGTTTTACAAATCTAAATGTTATTAAACACAAACTGAGTAGAACCGGTCTAAATAACACACGTTCAATGCGATAGAAAAATGCTGTAAAAAATGGCGCGTTAATTAGTGTTAAAGGATATCTTACAGCATACTATATTTCAATTTAGGATGTTATTTTTATTAGCGAACAATAAAAGAAAAAGCCATGTTGGAATACGCAAAAGTAATTCTACCCAAAGTGAGTTTTAGCAAAGAATTGTTCAGTAAAGAGTTAGCCAAATGCATTAACTGGGTAGAACCAAATCAGTTGCAAACCTTACGTAACTGGTGTTATGAAAATTTTAAAGAGATGTACCCCGATGTACTGGCAGACGCATTTGCCGACATCGCGGCTTAAAGTATTAACCGGGCGGGATTTTATCCCGCCTTTTTTATGCTTCATAGTTTTTTGATCATCCAAATATCGCATCCCGTATGCCCTGAATCGCCCAAAGGGTTATCCAGTTTTTCAAAACCGGCACGTTCATACATACCAACTGCATTGTCGAATTGGGGCAAGGTTTCGATGTATATCTCGTGATAGCCCAGCTCTTTTGCCGACTTGATACTGTGTTGCATTAATTGGGTGCCCAGTCCCTTTCCGCGTGATTTTGCCAGCAGATAAAACTTTACCAGTTCGGCACAACCATTGGGTAATCCGTGGGTAGGAAAAATACCGCAACACCCCAAAATTTCGCCATCTTTTTCGGCAACCCAAAGTACCGATTTATCGTGCTGAAACAGATCATACAAATTATCGGTAGTGGGATCAGAAAAAACGGTTCCTTCTCGCGGTGCATCATATTCCACAAACGGTGCCCGAATTATATCGGCTAAATATTTATTATCTTTTTTCTTTACTTTTCTAATGATCATTTTTTTCCTTTCAAACGAAGTGATACTAATTTAACTCCTGTTAAACCTGATGTGCTAATATAACAGATATTTACAAGCCTAAGGAAAAAGCGTTACAGCCTTATGAACTTTTTCGCTTAAGTAAATCGAGTTTATTGATATTCTGAACCTTTGTAGCTACATAGCAAACTATTTTATCAGGAGCGATAGGCTCTCAAGTATGGCTACCAAGCAACTCTAAACCGCCGCAAATCTGTTCTTTTTAACCGTTATCAACACTTTTTTGTCTGCCAACAACTTATTTCTATCTGCAAACTACCTGCATATAACCAACTTTGCTCACATCTAAATATAGGCAGCGTTAATATACCGAAGCTTACCGTTGGTTGATAAAAATCGCAAGGTATTTTTCCATTCTGTAAGTTTGATCAAAAAGCTAAAGATCCGGCAAGCGCCAAACAGCACTTACCGGCATGCAAACAACATTAAACAGGGGGTTCGGGGAATTAGAGACGTTAACAGCGGCACTCCATTTTTTTACATAGAAACAGAATTAAACAGCATTTAAAATGTAAAAAGTGCAATTATCTGGCCGGCTGGCAGATAATAAACTCCCGTTTCCCCGACGGGAGTTTTCTTTTGGAATAATAACAAAAGCGAAGGGTAAAACGCTTGAGTATAAACATAAGTTTTTGTCTGTGAAACGCACATAGAAAACCTTTCAGCAAAAGGCAAGGATTGAAATGCGCGTTCCAACTGGCAAATTATAATCTACAATTTAAATCATATGAAAAAACTACTTCTATTAGTTGTAGCTTTGTTTTGTGGAGTAAGTCTATTATTCGCCCAAACAAAGCAAATTAGGGGAACGGTTACTTCATCCGACGATGGATTGCCAATTCCCGGTGTTTCGGTTGCCGTTAAAGGAACCACTACCGGAACAACCACAGATTTGGACGGTAACTTTACGTTAACCGTACCTGCTAATGAAATTCTTGTTTTCTCCTTTGTTGGAATGAAAAAACAGGAAGTGCCTCTCACCGATGCCACAGTTTACGATGTAAGTTTAGAATCTGACATTATAGGCGTTGATGAAGTTATGGTTGTAGCCTACGGTACCGCTAAAAAGGAATCGTTTACAGGCTCGGCCGGAGTAGTCGACAACGAAGTGCTGCAAAAAAGGCCGGTTGCCGATATATCAAAAGCGCTGGAAGGACAAGTAGCCGGTGTGCAAACCACTTCCGGGACTGGACAACCCGGCGAAGGAGCAGAAATTGTTATCCGTGGTTTTGGCTCAATCAACTCCAGCAATAATCCGCTATATGTAGTTGACGGTGTACCTTTCGATGGAAATCTTAACTCCATCAACCCGGGTGATATTGAGTCGATGACCATTTTAAAAGATGCTTCGGCCGGTGCGCTATACGGATCGCGTGGTGCAAATGGCGTTGTTGTTATTACCACTAAAAAAGGCCAGTCGAAAGAATTATCGGTAGAATTAAAAGCCACCTACGGATTTTCGAGCCGTGCCATTAAGCCTTACGAAACGCTTAGCACAGCGGATTTTATCGAAGCTTCGTTCCAGGGATATAAAAATGCATTGATTTACACCGACGGCGTTCATCCTGATATGGCCGGGCCAATGGCCGTTGAGGCGTTAAGGGGAAACACCGGGATTTTTGGTGCAAACGAAATGTACAATCCTTACGACATGCCGGTTTCTGAGCTAATCGATCCGCAAACCGGACAAGTTAATCCATCGGCCAGACTACTTTACGAGTCGGACTGGCTTGACGAGGTGACCAACGACAATGCAACACGCCAGGAATACCAGCTGTTTATAAATGGCGGCTCCGACAATTCAAAAGTTTATGCATCAGTAGCCTACCTAAAAGATGAAGGTTTGCTGAAAACCACCGATTTCGAACGTATTTCAGGAAGAATTGGTGCAGAGCTGACTCCTAAAAACTGGTTTACATATGGCGGTAACGTCAATTTCTCAAAAACAGAAACCAACTACCTGGGTTACGACGGAACCACTTCGAACTCTAACGTTTGGTACTCGGCACAGTTTATGGCTCCAATTTACCCGGTTTATGTACAAGACGAAAATGGAAATCCCATTCTTTCAGAAACAGGAGAGAAACAATACGATTACGGGTTAACCCGTCCGGCAGGTGCCAATCCTAACTGGAACCCCGTTGCTACTTTATTCGAAGATGCTTATGAAACTACAGCCGATAACCTTTCGGGAAGGTTTCATTTAAACTTGTTAGGTCTTGGACTTGGCAACTCATTCAATGGTTTAACATTTACTACAAACGTTGGGTTTGACTACATTAACACGAACCAAACCATATACTGGAACCCGGACTTTGGTAATGCTGCCAACATTGGTGGATTTCTGGATAAAACCAACCAGCGAAGCCTTTCGTACACCATTAACCAACTTTTACGTTACGAAAAAGACTTTGGCAAACACAGTATAAATGTGTTGGCAGGTCACGAGTTTTACAAACTTACCATTAACGAAATGGAAGGTGCAAAATCGGGCTTCCCTTACTCAGGAATTAAGGAACTGGCTCCGGGATCAACCACTTCGACTCTTACTTCTTTCGAGGATAATTATTCCATCGAGTCGTTCTTAAGCAATGTTACCTACGATTTTGCCGATAGATATTACCTCTCGGCAAGTTTCCGCACCGATGGTTCATCGCGTTTCCACAAAGATTACCGTTGGGGTAACTTCTGGTCGGTTGGTGGATCATGGCGTATAAGCGAAGAAAGTTTTATGGAAGAAATGACTTTCATTGACAACCTGAAACTGAAAGCCAGTTACGGAAAACAAGGTAACGACAATATTGGTACTTATTACGGCTGGCAGTCGCTTTATAACCTCGACTGGGCCAATGCCAACCTTAATGGAGCCTTACTTTCATCGCTTGAAAACACATCTATAAAATGGGAAGAAAACAATAACTTTAATGTGGGTGTTGATGCTGTTCTTTTCGAGCGTTTTGATGTTAGTTTTGAATATTATCGCCGTCGCACAGTGGATATGCTGATGGAAAAACCAATGGCAACATCGCTTGGATTCGATAGCTACTGGGCAAATGTTGGAGAGATGTTGAATACCGGTTTTGAATTTAATTCGAACCTAAACCTCATCGCTAATCCGAACTTTGTTTGGAATGCCAATCTGAACCTTACCACATTAACTAATGAGATTGTGGAGTTAGATGGTGAAACCGATCAAATTGTCAACGGTAATACAATTCAGCGCAAAGGCGAGGAGATTAACTCATATTACCTGGCACAGTCTGCCGGTGTTGATGCAGCCACAGGAGCCCAACTATACTGGGTTTACGATCTTGATGAAAATGGAAATCCGGGTGAATCGTATCTTTCTGATGACTATCAGAAAGCGTCGCAAAGTAAACGAATATCCGGCAGTCGCATCCCCGACTTTTATGGTGGCTTTGGCAGTAATTTCAAAATATTCGAAAACTTTGATATGTCATTCATGACCACCTTCTCTGTAGGTGGAGAAGTTTACGAGAGTGTTTATTCAAATCTGATGAACCCGATCTACATCGGTACCAACTACGCTGCCAATGTAGAACGTGCCTGGAGAAAACCCGGCGATATAACTGATATTCCGCGTATTCAGAACGGAACGGGATTCTCTCGTCCGTTTACAGATAGCCAGCTAATCGATGCATCGTACTTTTCAATTAAGAATATTACAGTAGGTTACACACTTCCTAAAAATATTCTGCAAAATGTGGGTATCGAAAGCGTTCGGGCTTATGTGGCAGTCGACAACCTGGCCATTTTCTCTCATCTTGATGGTATGAACCCGCAATTCAACTTTGCCGGCTCTACCGATTTTTCATACACTCCGGTCAGAACGAGTCTTTTCGGAATTGAATTAAAATTTTAAAACAAACAGATCATGAAAATAGATAAGATCCTTATCCTGTTATTTCTGGTAGTTGTAGGTTTTGCCTGCCAGGATGAACTGGACACAAATCCTACAGACAGTACGTCGGGTGATGTATTATTCTCCGATGTTCAGAAAGCGAATGTGGCACTAAACGGAATTTACCGTGCCATGTACGTGGCCGACGAGTGGTCGGTGAACTGGGCCGACGAAGAGTTCGGGGTTACAGCTTTTATACTAACCTACGACCTAATGGGCGAAGATATGACTCAGAACGAAGGCGGTAGCGGCTGGTTCTGGTTCGATTACATGTACAATGTAAAATCGGATTATACCCATAAGAGCGGCCGTCCTTATTCGGTGTGGTTTTTCTACTACACAGTTATTTCAAATGCCAACTCAATTATTGCGGCACAAGAAAATATAACCGGCGCACCATCAGAAATCAGCAGCCTTATAGGACAGGCCTATGCTTTGCGCGCTTATGCTTATTTCAGCCTCATCCGTTTCTATCAGCAAACTTATGTGGGCAACGAAGATGCTCCTGGAGTGCCAATTTATACCGAGCCAACTACCAATGCTTCTGAAGGAAGTCCGAGAGGTACCGTGGCCAATGTTTACACTCAAATTGAAGCTGATATTCAGCAGGCACTAACATTGCTTGATCCTGATGTAGCAGCACCACGTACCCATCCGTCGCATATTGATTACTATGTTGCCAACGGATTAAAAGCTCAGGTAGCCTTAGAAAAGCAAGATTGGGCAACTGCCGAATCGGCTGCAACTGTTGCCATGAGTGGAGGAACAACAATGCTTTCGCGCGAAAATCTGGCCAATGGTTTTGCGTTTAACGATGCCAACTCAGGAGCCGTACTATGGGGATTACAAATTATTTCCGAACATATAAACGACACCGAATCGTTATTTGGACATATGGATGCCAGCACATCGGGATATGCCGAAAATGCTCGTAAATGCGTGAGCTCCTGGTTATATAACCAAATGGCCGATACCGATGTAAGAAAACAAATGTGGTGGAACGGCCCGCTTGAAGAAGATGCTCCGTTGGGAACACAGTTAAGCTATAACCAGTTTAAATTCCAGTTCTCTGATCCGACAAACGCTTTGGGCGACTATATTCTGATGCGTCACGAAGAAATGATGCTGATTAAAGCAGAAGCGCTTTGTATGCAAAGCAGATATGGAGAAGCACGAACTATTCTGGCAGAACTGATGGCAGAGCGTGATCCTGGTTATGATATTTCGGGATTGACAGATGCCAACACTCTTACCGTTAACGATGCAAACGGCCCAACAACTCCGCTGGGAGGTTCGTCAACTTTGCTCGATGAGATTATCCTGCAACGACGTATTGAATTATGGGGCGAAGTAGGCCGTATTCTTGATATCAAACGTCTAAAAACGGGATTCTCCCGTAATTTCGAAGGCAGTAACCACACACAAAAACTACTGTCGCGCAATACGCTCGATCCGGAATATCCTGATTTTGTGATGTCGATACCTCAATCAGAATTTGACGGGAACAATAACATGGATGAAGTTAGTGATCAAAATCCGTGGGCTGATAATTAAAAAATACGACAATGAAGAAAATACAAATAGCACTATTGGTTTTTGTTCTGGCGCTTACAGCATGCGACCAGGACAATATTGGAGAACTTTACGAAACCGATGCGTATGTAGCCTTTAGCTCGTCCATCGTGGTAGACAATCTCCTTACTGCCGAAAATAATTATTCAGTAAACGTACAGGTTGTGCGCACTGATGGTACTGGAACTGAAACGGTTGGCATAAGCCTTGAACCGAACGACAATATTGACGGAGTTTTTGAACTCGAAAGCAATACGGTAACTTTTAACGATGGTGAAACAGTTGCTTATGCTAAAATAGTTCCGCTGGTACCTCCTACCGGCATAGCTCCGGGTGTTACCTTTAATTTCAATTTGAGTTTAAGTGATGCCACGGTGTCAGAGTTTTTCGGTACAACCACCTACAAAGCGACACTGAAACTCGACTTCTCTTCAATAGGTACAGGAACATTCGACTCACCGTTTTGGGGAGAAGTGTTGCAACCTGAAATGTACGAAGCCAGTTTAGGATCGGTACAATTGTACAAAGCTATCGGGTTGTACGAAAGTGGTTACGATATTATTTTTATTGTAGATGGAACTACCGTAACCGTGAATGACCAACCGGCATGGTACTACGACGATGAATATGGCGAAGTTTACGTTACAGGTAGCGGCACCATTGATGGAAATGTTATTACAGTAACACTTACTCATTTTATTCCTGATGTGTATGCATGGGATTCATCTGTTGAGGTTTTGACTTTACCTTAATGAATCTGACCAAATAAAAACACTTAAAAGAGAAAAGGGCTGCCAGCAGGCAGCCCTTTATTTATTCAGGAAATTCCTCCTATTTAGCCGACTGCGTTACTCTTATATGGTCGAAATAATCTCCGGCTTCCAATTCAATTCCCAGCACCCTGACATTATCTCCAAGGTTTTCGCTCATTGAAATATAAATCTCGGTAACATTTTTTCGCTCGATCTTAAATTCGGTCTCTTCTATTATAAAATCATCTGAAGTCGTATCCAGGTCTCCAAGATTTATATATGAATCATTAAAACGAACTTCTGTAATCCACCACCACTCGCCTTCTGTGGTTATGGAAATGGTATTTTCGTTTGCATCAAATTCTACTTCCTTTTGCGAGAGTTTGATGTTATCGTCCCAAATTCCAATGGGCGAATCTTTGTCTTTTGAACACGAAATTATTGTGAATAAACTAATAACTAACAGCAATTTCTTCATAACAGCATTTTTTAAGTTTTATGTTTATTACATGATTGAGGCAAAACTAAAATGGTTGCGTTAACCTATAAAAGTTTTTTAATAATTGCGCGGATCGTCTTCAACAATGGCATAATGGTAATTGTCCTTCCACTCTCCGCGTATGGGCAATATTTTTCTTCGAAGCCCTTCACGGGTCATGCCAATTTTTTCCAGCACCCGCACCGATTTTTCGTTTTCGGCGGCTACACCAGCCTCCACTTTGTGTAAGCCAAAAGTATTAAAACCCAGCAGTACCAATCTTTTTGCAAGCTCCGTTGCATAACCTTTTCCCCAAAAAGCAGGATCGAGTTTATAATAAATCTCACCAAGCTTAAATTTATTATTCGACAATGACAAACCTGCCACACCAATAAAATCTCCTGTCTCTCTTAATAGTACCTTCCACATGTACGAACTCCGTGGTGTTTTGCTTCTAACCTCTAACTGTTGCATTATAAATTGTTCAGTCTCTTTTATCGACTCAGGAATTCCGAGAGTGTTAAATTCATCCACTTCATAAATTGAATGCAGATGATGTAGTTTATCCAGGTCTCCCATGTCAATCTCTGATAAGTTCAACCGTTCGGTTTCCATATAATTTATTTCAGAATTACTCATTTTATCGATTTTACTTCAACCGTATTTCTTTAATCTCGACTTTCTCAACAAGCGTTTGCTGGTTATCTTTTTGCTGTTGAATTTTGCGCACCACTTCCATTCCTGAAACCACCTGACCAAAAGCTGCAAAACCTTGTCCGTCAGCATTTCGTTTACCGCCAAAATCCAGCTCCGGTTGATCGCCCACACAAATAAAGAATTCGGTGGATGCAGTTCCCGGTTCCATTCGTGCCATCGACAATGTACCGTCAAGATGCTTTAATCCTGTAGTTTCGGTCGTTTCGTGTGCAATTGGTTTTATAGCTTCAAATCGTGGCTCAGTGTAAATACCTCCTTGTATTACCTCAATTTTCGCATTGTTGTTGGGCTGGTTATCCATCCTTACCACACGGTAAAACAGCGCATTGTTGTAGGTGCCCCCTTCAACGTGCTGTAAAAAGTTTTTAGCGGTTAGCGGAGCATTTATTGTGTCAATTTCAACAACAATATTCCCGAGATCAGATTTTATTTCAACGCTTGGAAGCTCCTGTCCACTGACTTGAAAGACGAACATCAGAACAGGAATAAAAAAGATTATGGCTTTCCTCATAATTTAAGTTGAATATTATTTTTTATTTGCAATCAAATGTACAAAATAAAGCTCATGAAGAAATTTCAAATCTTACTGGTTCTGCTGTTGCTGTCGGCAGTAACATTCTCACAAAATTCGCTTAAAGCATTTCTCGAAAATCAACCCGAAATTAAAAGTGTGCAAGAAATGCCCCACACCGACTTTTTTGCAGCCAAATACAAAGTAATGGTAGAGCAGCCGGTAGATCATACTGACCCATCAAAAGGCACATTTTTGCAGCGGGTACTGATTGCCGATAAAGGCATTGACCAACCAGTGGTATTTATTACCGAAGGTTACAATGGTGGTTATTCCGAAAATCCAAATTATATAAACGAACTGTGCCCCATTTTTGATGCCAACCAGATTTGTATGGATCACCGTTACTTTGGCGAATCGATGCCGGAGCCACTAAACTATGATTACCTGACCGTGCACAATGCTGCTGCCGATCATCACCATATTATTCAGATGATGAAAAAATATTACTCGGGGAAATGGGTAAGCACCGGAATTAGCAAAGGAGGGCAAACTACAGTTTATCATCGCTGGCTTTACTCCAACGATGTTGACGTTTCGGTACCGTATGTGGGTCCGTTGAACTTTGGTGTTGAAGACGGACGGCATGAGCCGTTTATTGCCAATACCACCGGAACTCCTGAAGGCCGGGCAAAGGTTCGGGCATTCCAATTGCATATTCTTAAAAATCGCGAAATTTACCTCCCTCTGCTCGAAAAATATTGCAAGGATAAGAACCTGCATCCCTTATTAAATAATGATGAGCTGCTGGATTATGTAGTACTTGAATTCTCTTACGGTTTCTGGCAATACGACAATTCGCTGAATGATATTCCGGAATTGAGTGCACCGGCAGAAGATTTGCTTGCCGAGCTTGTGAAAGTGTCATCACCGATGTACCTCTCAAGCGAAGGTGTGAATATCTTTAAATCATTTTATGTTCAGGCTGCGCACGAATTGGGATATTACGGCTACGATGTAAAACCGTTTAAAGACCATTTGTCGATTAAAAGTGCAGAAGGTTGGCTGAACCGTATTTACCTGCCCGAACTGGATATAAAATACAACAAGAAAACAGCTAAACAGGTGGAAAAATTTATCAAAAAAACCGATGCCAAAATCTTGTTTATTTATGGAGAGTGGGACCCGTGGTCAGCTTCAGCATTTGAAGTTCCAAACAAAGCAAATTTCCTGAAAATTGTAAAACCCAAAGGAAGTCACAGCACACGAATCGGAAACTTACCAGAAGAACAAAAACAACAGGTAAAAGAAACACTTGAAGATTGGCTGAATATGGAAGTTCATATTGAGCTATAAAACGATATACTAAGCGAAGTTGGAGTGCGATAACAGCCTTCGGCTTCGCTCAGACTAAAGTTCTACAAAAAGAACATTGCTACACCAGCAACAGTAATTACTGCCCCCAGAATTTCTTTCCAGTTCACCTTTTCTTTAAACAATAGTATTGAAGGCCCGATAATCAGTACCGGAACAATGGCCATAAGCGTTGCTGCAATTCCGGCTTGCGTATGTTGAACTGCCAACAACGAAAAGGAAACACCAAGGAACGGACCAAAGAAAGCTCCAAGCGTAATTCGTTTCATAGCAGGTCCATTTTTTAAAGCCGCCCAAACACGTGGCCATCGTTTTATAAAAACAAAAAGAATAGAGAATCCCACCGTTCCTGCCAGTATTCGTATTTGTGTTGCCGAGAAAGCATCATAATCGCCCATTCCTTTTTTACTAATTACCAGTCCGGCTGCCTGCCCCATTGCACCGCCTAAAGCCAGTAAAATTCCCTGAATAGGATACGACGATTTAAACTTTCGAATTTTAACTCCGTTTTCTTCCGATTTTTCGCGTTTCAGGATAACAATAATAATCCCGGTCATTGTTACTACCATTCCCAGCCAGCTTTGCGGCGAAAGAACCTCGCCCAAAAGCAGCCAGCCAATAAGTGCAGCAAAAGGTGGCGCCAGCGCCATTAACAACATGGCAATTCGTGCTCCTATCAATACAAACGATTGAAAAAGTAATAAGTCGCCAATAACAAAACCAACCAATCCGGAAAAAGCCAGCCATTTCCAGGCATACATACTTGCATCGGTTGGGAAGAA
Organism: uncultured Draconibacterium sp.; assembly: GCF_963677565.1. NCBI lineage: Bacteria > Pseudomonadati > Bacteroidota > Bacteroidia > Marinilabiliales > Prolixibacteraceae > Draconibacterium > uncultured Draconibacterium sp. Next base: position 950,600 of record NZ_OY781982.1, read on the forward strand.
AAATCCGCGACTAATCCAGCTGTATGTACCAACCAAAAAGAAGGCAATTACCAAACGTATTAAATTCACGGCCAGCGAGCCGACTTTTTTCCCGGCCGATTCGAATGCCAGCGATGTAACAGTCCAGAAAACTGCGGTGAGAACTCCGGCTATTTCTCCAAAATGATTTTGCATGCGGCAAATGTAACAAATCGAATTGATGAATGTAGTTGCCATTGTAAAAGAGCGCATAAAAAAATCCCGGCTTTCATTACCGGGATTTTAAATCCTCTTCTCTAGTCTTAATAAAAACAACTTAATCCAAGTCACACATTCATAATAGGTCCTTCACCTCTTCCTTCCATCACAACCTAATCCTAACCAAAAAAATGTATTCTCTTACTTCTAATTCGTATGTACAAATATATATGCAAACCTAAAAGAAAGAGTAACTTTTTAGCTGATTTAGCCGTTGAAAAATCCTGATTTTCAACTTCTTTTTTACTGATTACCAAGTAGGTCTTCATTAAACCTAGCAGAATAAAAGAACAACCTTAGAAGTTCAAAAAAAAGGAAAAAAATTATAATTTTACTATATAAACAACTAACTAATACAGATGAAATACGCAACCTTAATTCCTTTACTCTTTATCCTGTTAATATCATGCGAAAAAGAAGAATATCCGGGAGTGATACGAGGAAATGTAGTGCTAACCGATCATTACAATTTAGTATCCGTAGAGTCCTACGAAGATAATAGCGGAATTAAAATATCGCTATCTGATATAAACGGTATAGTTACAAAAACCATTTCCGATGAAAAGGGTAACTATGAATTAGTGAACATTAAACCGGGAGAGTTTAAATTGCATTTTGTAAAAGATGGTTTTTCATTCTATGAAATCTTTGACATCAGTATTGAAGGTGCAGACACAATCGATCTCACATACTCTGTAAATAACGGCAGTATTGTTCGTTTGCAAAAAACAGAGCCGCTGACTTACCAAACAATTAAAGGGCCATACATTGATTCATATAAAGGGAGCCTCCCTGAAGGTCCATACGAAGGTCAGTTCGGATTGGGTTACGACATTGTAACAGAAATAGGATTATCCAGAGAATTCAAGTGTATGGCGTATATTAGCACCGAGGAAGATGTAGATTACATGAATTATCAGATGGCAATTTACTGTCATAATATGAACAGAAAAGGTATAGGTAACAGAATCTTAAAATTTAATTTTCATGATCTTGACCGCGAACTGTTTCCGTTAAATACAAAAATATATATTCGCTATTATCCGTATGACGGAGATCCGATAATATATGATCCATGGTTAAATATCGATAAGTATTGTACCATGCAGTACAGTAACAGTAAGCTGGTTTCTTTTATAATACCAGATGATCCAATGTATTTTGAAGGTTCTCCATTGTAAAAAAAAGAACCATTCCCCTAACTGAGGAATGGTTCCTTTTTATTCTAAACCAGAATTTACTACTTATTCAAAAACTCAGCAACTGTTTCTCCCAGTTCTTCGCCTCGTTTATTCTTTGCAACAATTTTACCGTTTTTATCTACCAGTAAACTTGCAGGAATAGAATTCACCGCATAAATTTTTGCAGCTGCATTGTTCCAGTATGCAAGATCAGAAACATGATCCCAGGTTAATCCATCATCTTCAATTGCTTTTAACCATGCATCTTTGTCTCTGTCGAGTGAAACGCCAAATACGTTAAATCCCTGATCTTTGTATTTTTGGTAGGTAGCCACTACATTAGGATTTTCTTGACGACATGGTCCACACCACGATGCCCAAAAGTCAATCAGAGTCAATTCATTTTTCGAGTAGATATCAGAGAATTTCACCGGATTTCCATCTGCATCATTCTGTGTAAAATCAGGAGCAGTTTGTCCAACGGCTACCTTTTTCAGTTTTTCAATCTTTTCTTTTAAAGCAACAATTTCAGGTACATTATCCAATTTTGGATCAAGAGCAGAAACAAGCGTTTCAAGTTCAGCCTCATCCTTTTCGTACTGAATCTGGCTCAATAACAAAGGTGTTACATACGAAGCCGGATTGGCTTTCACAAAGTCTTCCTGTAAAGTACCAACGCTCGCGTATAAGGTTTCAACCTTTTCCATTAGCTCTTCAGCTTTTGTAGTATCGCCCGAGGCACTTGCTGTGCGTGCTTCCTGATACAAAGCCATATATTCTTCACCTATTTTTTGAATTTGATCGTTTATCGCCTTAAACTCATCGTGGGTAGAAGATCCGGTAATCTCGGCAACGGCAATCGAATCGGCTTTACCGGTTACAGATATATTGGCGTTCTCAACAAAAATAATGGCTTTATTTCGTTGCCCGTTTACCGAGATGTAATACATCCCCGGGAATTCCACTTCTCCTTCTAATACAGCAACTCCGTTAACAACCTCAGCGGTATCTATACCAATCCACTGGCTTGTACCACGTTGTTCAAGTACCACATTTCCGTCGGCACCATCAAGTTTCACTGTAATTTTGTAGCCCTCCTGCTGTGTGCAGGCAAACAAGACTACACTTAAAATAACAACTAATAACTTTCTCATTGTACAGTTTTTTGTATTTATTGAATTCTGCTCGAAGATACAAATTCTATGTATTCTTAAAAAATGATTGATTTTAATTATCCCGTATAATTTAGTTAAATTGCAAAAAGATAAATTGATACGAAATGAACAAGAATATAGCATTGGTACTTTCTGGCGGAGGAGCACGGGGCATGGCTCACATTGGCGTTATTGAAGAACTTGAAGCACGTGGCTACACGATTACTTCAATTGCCGGCACTTCTATGGGAGCACTGGTTGGAGGGATTTATGCTGCGGGCAAATTAGCAGAATTTAAAGAATGGGCCGTTTCGTTGCAAAGACACGACATGTTTCGTATGGTTGACTTTACTTTTGGCGGCAATGGTTTAATTAAAGGAGAAAAAGTTTTAACACGAATTCAGGAGTTTGTTCCCGACAAGCAAATAGAAGATTTACCAATTCCGTACTCAGCTACCGCAGTAGATTTAAAACACCGCGAGGAAGTTGTTTTTACCCAAGGTAGTTTATTTAACGCCATTCGTGCATCAATAGCTATTCCATCGGTTTTTACGCCAATAACCCAGGATGAGACCATACTGGTTGACGGAGGTGTTATGAATAACTTACCCATAAGGAACGTAAAACGTAATAACGGCGATATGCTGGTTGCGGTACATGTTAATGCAGCTATTCCTATTCCACACCAGTTTAAGGAAAAAGAAGATGGAAAAGAAAAGGAATCGGCCTACAAAAAATGGATGTCTGAATTTTATGATTTCCTGAACATCAATCATCCAAAAGAGAAAAAAGAGCGCCTGGGATTTCTCTCGCTTATCGATCAATCATTAGCCGCCGGAATGTTAACACAAGTGGACCATGCCATTGCCACGGGCAAACCCGATGTTTTAATTAATGTTTCGCGCGATGTCTGTGGAACTTACGATTTTTACAAAGCTAAGGAGCTAATTGAAATGGGACGTTATGCCGCTATTCTTGAACTTGACAAAGTAAAATTCAATGGCTGAGATATTAGTTGTTAACAATGCCGAACCCGGGATTCGGCAGTTTGCCGAACCGATAGAGGAACTTATTTCGACTGCCGGTTCCACACCAACTTTTATTGAATATACAGCTTGTGTAACTACAAAACTGAACAAGTTCGATGGTATTATTTTAAGCGGCTCGCCACAAGGCGACGATATTGTAGAGCATCACCTTCCGTATTTTCGTTGGCTAAAAGATTTTGACAAACCCGTGTTGGGCATTTGTGCGGGGCACCATGTAACAGGTTATTTATATGGTTCTGAACTTTTGCGAAACGAGGAACCCGAGTCGGGCGATTTTGAGGTGAAAATCGTTAAACCCGATCCGCTTTTTCATAAGCTCCCACAAAAATTTACTGTAAAACAAATGCACAACGACTCTATAACTTTACCCAACGATTTTGAATTGCTTGTTACATCCAGCACTTGTAAAAACCAGCTGATGAAACACAAAAACAAACCATTATACACTTGCCAGTTTCATCCGGAGTTTTATAACCATCAGCTTATCCGTAATTTTATAGCTTTATGTGATTAAAGCTTATTCTACACGCAAAATGTCCATTCTAACGGTTCAGGTGCTTGTTTTATTTGTAAAACATCGATTCTGAATATTTTTTTTCATGTTTTTCCCGCAAAACAACAATCCTGACGGTTCAGATTTATATTTTGTGCGGAAAACGTCCATCCGGATCATTTTTTTTCACATTTTGTGCGAAAAACAACAATCCTGACGATTCAGATTCATGTTTTTCCCGCAAAACAACAATCCTGACGGTTCAGATTCATATTTTGTGCGGAAAACGTCCATCCGGATCATTTTTTTTCACGTTTTGTGCGAAAAACAACAATCCTGACGATTCAGATTCATATTCTGCGCGCAAAATGTCAATCGTGACGACTGAGAATAACACATCTACTATCAAAAAACATACATGATTTATAGTATCACCAACAGGAAGGAAAGGATATCAATATTGTATCACGCAAAGAAAAGAAGAAGCGCAAAATTCGCAAAGGTATAGCATCTGTTTTGCGTGCTTTGCGAAAACTTAGTGATCTCTGCGTGAACGGGTTTGTTTTTTGCAAAGTAACTTTCAGAAAAAAAGCCATCCGCTTAACACGAATGGCTCTCTGAATTGATTGATAATAAATTAAAATTATTTCTTTTTTATATCGTCAAATTTGGCCCCTTTCGAGTGAACTGCGTTAACCGCGCGACCCGATGGATCGGCATTACCCTGGAACGAAGCGTCCCATTCAAGTGCAGCAGCTGTACTACATGCAATTGATGCTTCAGACGGTACACATGCTGCAGCAGCATCAGAAGGGAAGTGTTCGCTGTAAATTTCGCGGTATACATACTCTTCTTTGTTCATTGGAGGATTTACCGGGAAACGATATTTTGCATTTTCCATCATTTCATCAGTCACTTTTTCGTTGGCAATTTGTTTCAGCGTGTCAATCCATCCATAACCAACACCGTCAGAGAACTGCTCTTTCTGGCGCCATGCCACTTCTTCGGGCAGATAACTGGCAAAACCTTCACGCAAACAGTGTTTCTCCATTTTTCCGTCTTTCGCCATTTTGGCTTCCGGATTAAAACGCATTGCCACGTCTACAAATTCTTTATCGAGGAAAGGTACACGGCCTTCAACTCCCCATGCCGCCAACGATTTATTGGCGCGCAAGCAATCGTACATATTCAAACGACTAACTTTACGCACACTCTCTTCATGAAATGCTTCAGCATTTGGTGCTTTGTGGAAATACAGATATCCACCAAAAATTTCGTCGGCACCCTCGCCGGTAAGAACCATTTTAATACCCATCGACTTAATTACACGCGACAACATATACATTGGCGTTGATGCACGAACGGTGGTTACATCATATGTTTCAATGTGGTAAATCACATCGCGGATGGCATCCAAACCTTCCTGTATGGTATAATTAATTTCGTGGTGAACAGTTCCGATATGATCGGCAACTTTACGTGCAGCAGCCAAATCGGGCGAACCTTCCAAGCCAATTACAAACGAGTGCAATTGTGGCCACCACGCATCTTTTTCGCCACCATCCTCGATACGTTTTGATGAGAATTTTTTTGCCAGCGCAGATGTAATCGATGAATCTAAGCCTCCGGAAAGTAATACACCGTATGGTACATCAGACATCAGCTGGCGATGTACCGCATCTTCAAGTGCTTGCGATAATTCTTCAACACTTGCCGGGTTATCTTTTACTGAATCATATTCCTGCCAGTCGCGAACATACCATCTCTTGATCTCTCCATCTTTACTATACAAATAATGTCCAGGAGGAAATTCTTCGATTTTTGTACAAAATCCTTCCAACGATTTCAATTCTGATGCTACATAGTAGTTACCCCACTTGTCCCATCCCTGGTACATTGGAATAATTCCGATATGATCGCGCCCAATTAAGTAGGCATCATTTTCTTCATCATAAAGAGCAAAAGCAAAAATACCATTCATCTCATCCAGGAACTTTTCTTTTTTGTCGTTATACAAGGCTAAAATTACCTCGCAATCCGACTTGGTTAAGAAGTCATATTTTCCTTCGTAACGTTTGCGAATTTCCTGATGATTATAAATCTCACCGTTTACTCCTAAAATAAGTTTTCCATTTTTGCTGAACAATGGTTGTCCTCCCGATTCCGGGTCAACAATTGAAAGACGTTCATGAGCAATTATAGCTTTCTCTCCACAATAAATGCCCGACCAATCCGGTCCGCGGTGACGAACTTTTTTACTCATCATAAGCACCTGAGGGCGGAGATCCTCTGCTTTAACTTTTAAATCAAATGCTCCAACAATTCCACACATATTCGTAAATTTTCTTAGCTGTCAAATATTTTGCTCCAAAAATAAGCACTTTGTCAATACGACAAAATTATTTGTGACATTTTTCTACTTAAATTAACATTTAACTGTCTTTTTAGGATGTAAACATCGAATATTAGATCAAATTAATAATTTCAATTATTGCAATTAACCCCCTAAATAAACAGGCAATATTTGTTTGTTTTCTAATTTTAAAGGAATACCCCCTAAAATTTAAAAGCAAACCCTCAAAAAAGGGCATATTTTTCCATATACACCCTAACAGTAGTCATTAAAAAAGAATGTTTATCAACAGCTAAAGAAATCAACCAATCTATTAACAAATAGCCAGGTTTTATAACAGTTTATTATTTATTGATCAAATATATTCGAAACCGAAAGTTATAGCCAGCTAAAAAATTTACAAATAGTATTATGGAAATTGAAAGATTACAGAAACCGAATCTGAATATTTTCGTCTACCTGTTCAAAATTAAAATTACCTCCCTTTTCCAAATCGCATTTCTTTTTTCCACACTCGTTTTCAAGATTGGCAAAAATATTCTGCGCATCTTTTTCTTTACAATCTTCATGAAAAAAGCAGTGTAGTTTATCTACCCGCTCTTCATCAAACTGAATAATAAATGCACCGTGTTCAGGAAATACCAGATCTTCGTAGGCATAAGTTATTTCCAATCCTGTTGCATTATTTACAATTTGCCGAACGGCTTCCAGATCTCTGTAATTCATAGTAAAAAAGTTAGTAGCCCGAAGTCAGAAGACAGAATTTTCTGGCAACGGAATAATTTCTAAATTTTATAAGGATGCAAACCACATACGTATTTGTTGATATACTTCGGCCTGCTCGTAAGTTTGGCATTTTACCAATTGCATATTCACTGCATCATCAAACTCAATATCGGTAAAACCAATTTCCTGCATCAGGCTTTCTTTCGAAGGCGCTTTATAGCACGCTTTCCGAAAGTCGCACTCGGTGGTTGCTTTCTTTACAAACTTTATTGCTTTATCTATTGCCATACCATTAATTTTTGCAGGATGTTGAACTACACGAATGGCAACCACTTTCACATCCCCACAGTTCGCGGGCAGCTTGCGACGTAAATGACTCCAACTGGTTATGAGTAAAGAAATCGATATTCTTATTTACATTACTACCGCGAGCCTTAAAAACCGACAAACCGTTTCGTGTAAAAATTTGCAATACCATTGGCGGCAAATAACCACTTATTACTGTGTTAATTCCCATACGTTTCAACTCCAGTGTAAGATCTCCGGGATTAGGACTGATCTCGCGAGTCTCTTTACATTCGATCGATCTCATTTCCGAATCGTAAATACAAACAAACCTGGCGTTATGGAAACCACGTGCTATTTTTGCTTTTTCTGCTTCCTTTTCGGTAATTGGTAACATTACTCTCATATCCTGCACATTTAAATTGTTTGGCACAAACAGGGCAAAAGAAATACCAAAAAATTCAGAATACTGGAAACCAGCAATTTGAGAGAATCAATCCACACTTCAACATTTCCTTTTTGTAAGATAGATGTGGAAATCCTACAAAAATGTAGTGTTTTCTACTTCAGGAAATCTTTTATAAAACGTATTTTAGATTGATAGATATTTTCTTCCCAATCGTGTTGATATTGATGCTGATCGAGATGATGTCCGCGATAAGGAACAGCATGGATAATTTTGTTGCCTGCTGCCTGATTAACGGCGGAATAAATGGCATACGACGGACAAGTGATATCAACTAAACCGATTTCGACAACAATGGTTGCTTTACTTCCTTTTAAAAGATGCGCCGTATCGAAATAAGGAACTGTTGCAAGAACTGCCTTCTGATCTGCATCAAACGAAACAGGATTTGGCCAGCCACCAATTGCATTTTCAAGATGGCTTATCATACCCGACATTGCAGGCACTGTGGCTACAACAGCACTAACGCGCTGATCGAGCCCCGCCGCTGCTAACGCCTGTCCTCCACCCTGGCTTTCGCCCAAAACCAAAATTCGCTTTCCATCCCACTCGGGCTGGCTTGTTAAAAAGTCAAGCGTGCGTATCAGCCGCAGATACATACCTTTAAAATAATACGTATCACGGCTTTCAACTCCCTGTTGCCAGTAATTTTTCAATTCACCTGCTTCCAGTGCATCGTAATATTCTTGCGGCTGTCCGTTTGACATGCCGTGCGCGTTCAAATCGAAAGCCAAAGCACCATTCCCCATTTTGGCATATTTTAAAGCCTCATCAGGCCGCGATAAACACCACGAACCTTTTACTCCGGCTGCATGCACATACAAAACAATGGGCAAGGATTTTTCCTTTGCATTTTCGGGTTTTGCAAAATACCCACGAGCCGGTTTCGGACCTGTACAGTTTATCTCCATATCCCAACATTCGAATCCATCTTCAGCATTACTTACAGGTTCTTTTTTTACCTTCATCGGCAATGCCTGCAATTGTTGCTTTTCGTTGGTCCAGTAGGCATCAAAATCCTTTGGCCGTTTTGTCCCTGCATCGAATTTATCGGGCTCAACAACGGCCCCCAACTCTGCATAAATATTATCGGCTTCAACTTTTACAATCACAGTTGAAGGCTGCTTAAACAATTCGCTATATACAGTAAACTGTCCCCCTGGATTTGACATCCTGGTTTCTTCGACAGAATTACTATAGTTTTTTCTCACCTTAACGGTAATCGAATCTGATTTCACATCTTTAAGATTAGCCGTAAAAACTGCCAGCTCTCCTTTTTGATATATGCCTGATTTGTTACTTTGCGTAAGTTGAATTTGTTGTGCACTGCAAGCTGCAATCGTGAAAACCGACAATAATGTGCTTACAAAAAGTCGTTGAAAATTGATCATTGGAAACGTATTAATGTGAAAACAGGTTGTAAAGTAATCTCATTTTGTAAAAAGAACAAAGTGAAATAACAAAACTTGCTACGTTTTATAGTGCTAATGTTTATTACTATTCTTCTCTCTCCAAAGTATAGCTCCCATAATAGTCTTCAATACCATAAAGTTTCATATACATCCTGTTCCCTTCAAAGGTAGCTTGTACTTCAAGTATCTCCCCCGACGAGTTGTGAAATGTAAAACATATCTGTTTATCAATCATATGGAGGTTATTCAAAACATAGTTTTTATTTTCGTTTGGCAAGGATATGCTTCCTGAAACAGCATCATTATCAACATAAAAAGTGAGCGTAATTACAGGATCGTTTTGCTTCCTAAGCTGATCATTTTTCCACGTTCCCCCAAAAAAGTGGTTTTCTTTTTTTGAATAAGCGTCAGTGTGATCCACAATCCGGTCGATAAACTCATCACTCTGAAGTCCTCCGTAGGAATAAAAGTCTTCGGGCAGAATATTCATGAGTTCCTCTTCAACAAAAGTGCGCATAATCTCTTTTGTGTATGGCTGAAACAGGGGCAACACATCGCCAGGATAACCAACAGAAATATTAATAACCTGTGCCGGTTCAACATTCGAAAAATCAATCTTATCCATCTCCAGCATTTTTATATTAGGCTGAGTGCGTGTACGAAAATGAACAACACGATTGTTTGCATCGAATATTACCGACCATTCAGGATCGTCGAAAACCCTCAGTGTTTTTAGCATATAAAAACCATAATCAACCGGGTCGGTTTCCTCATTATATTTATCGATTAATACTGCTGTACGCACAAAACGCGGCACATTTGGATCTTCAACATCCACGTCATAATTTCCTCCAAATCCTCTGAAATATTTAAGCAATTCAAGCTCCCTTTCGTATGGAGTATTAAAAAGTGCAGGGATGGGCATATCTTCCCCAGAGTGCACAACAACCTCGCCGTTAATAAATGCAATAGCAGCCGTATTTCCTGCGGCATCGCCAACAAAATAGTGCCATGTCCAACCGTCAATCTCAATTTCCGATGCAGAACGAATGGCCTCTTCAGTGCTTGAATAATTATCAAGAATGTATTGCATCCAATTCATCTGGTTGAGCTTAGGCAAACTATCGTTTTTAGGGTAGTCGGCCTCTTCATTCATCTCCCAGATAAACAATCCGGCTTCGTTCATTCCGCCATCAGGAAAATCTTTACCGAAGTTGTTGAAAGTAACCGAGCCGTAGCGCGAAATCCAGGTATGCGAGGAAGGATTTAACTGGCCTTTGGTAATAATCTCGCTCCATGAACGACCTGTTTTAAAAATCCCCCTTTTATTGATAAACACAAGTCCCGGCACACCAATATCGCCCTCGTTAAGGTTATGACCGTAAACCAGCGCATTACCTTTTTGAAGTTTAAAAGTTGAACAGGCCAGAACTGTTTTGTGTTGAGGCAGAACTAAAAATAAAGAAGTAACAAACAGCGCAATTATAGTTTGTTGAATTTTCATTTTGTAGTGCTTATTGATATTTGTTATATGACGCAAAAACTTTCTTCCGGTTACTTAAATAGTTTAACAAATATCAAATGTGGCTTGTTCGACTTTTGTTTTTCAAGCCAGGAGGTCGGTCCAAGAAACAGAGCAAAAAAAGCCACTCTCCGTAACCGGAAAGTGGCTTTACTATCTTTACTAAAAGCTGAAAGCTTGTGGCTGGCAGCTTCTATTTACTGTAATTCAAATTTATAATCGCCCATGTCGCTTAATTCCGATGCACGAATAAATTCGGCATGTGCCTTCACCTGTGCTTTTGCAAAAGCAACATATGTTTTGGTCGATTTCAGGAACGAAGCTTCGCGGTTGGTATCCAGCAACAACAGGTAGCTCATAATAATATGGCCTGCCATTTCAACCAAACGACGTGCGTGGAAATCAACAAACTCGTTGTCTCCTGCTGAAGTAACTTTCTTCACTGCCTCTTCGTAATCAGCAGTTAAAATAATCAGCGTACGCTTCAGGTATTCCAGTGTTGGCGAAACTTTCTCAGCCTCGTAAGCACGAATCTGGTTCAGGTAACCGCCCGTAGTTACACCACGGATGGCAGCAACAACCTGCAGCTGTGTAGTTCCTTCGTAAATCGATGTAATACGTGCATCGCGGTAGATACGCTCAACCGGGTAGTCTTTCATAAAACCCGATCCACCATGAATTTGAACCGCATCGTAAGCCAGCTGGTTGCTGTATTCGCTCGACATTCCTTTTACAAGCGGCGTAAAGATATCGGCCAAACGCTGGTACTTTTTCATTTCGTTGCGCTCTTCTTTCTCTAGCTTACGCTCTTCGGCAATGTGCATGTAGGTTTTGTACATATCAACAAAACGCGAAGTTTCGTACAACAAAGTACGCGATGCATCCAGTTTGGCTTTCATCATAGTTAGCATTTCGTAAACGGCCGGGAATTTGATAATGGCTTTTCCGAACTGCATACGTTCTTTGGCATATTCCATTGCTTCGCGGTAAGCTGCTTCGCAAACACCAACCGATTGGGCAGCAATACCCAAACGAGCACCGTTCATCAGTGCCATTACGTATTTAATCAGTCCCATTTTACGCGAACCAACCAATTCGGCCGGGGCATCTTTAAATACCAGCTCGCAGGTTGGCGAACCAATAATTCCCATTTTGTGCTCAATACGACGAACGGTTACGCCGCCCGATTGTTTGTCGTAAATATACATCGACAAACCACGACCGTCTGTTGTTCCGGCTTCTGAGCGGGCCAAAACAAGCGAAATATCGCCATCGCCATTAGTAATGAAACGTTTCACTCCATTCAGCAACCAAACTTGTTTCTCCTCATTCCAGGTGGCTTTTAACTGCACTGCCTGAAGGTCGGAACCTGCATCCGGCTCGGTTAAGTCCATTGCCATAGTGTCGCCGTTGCAAACACGAGGCAGGTATTTTTCTTTTTGCTCTTCCGAAGCAAATTCGTTAATGGTTTCGGCACAATCCTGCAACCCCCAAATGTTTACAAAACCGGCATCGGCGCGCGATACAATATCGGCAGCCATAATGTATGGCACAATCGGGAAGTTCAAACCTTCGTATTTGTAAGGCAACGACATTCCCATCAATCCGGCCTGGTTTAATGCTTTGATGTTTTCCTCGGTTCCGCGGGCATATTTTACGTGTCCGTCGATTACTTCCGGTCCTTCAGCATCAATACTTTCGGCATTTTCAGAAACAATGTTTCCGCAAATTTCGCCAACAACATCCAGCACACGATCGTAACTGTCAATTGCATCCTCGTAATCCAGTGGAGCAAAATCGTATTCATCCTTGAAAGTATATTCACGTTCTTTTAACCGAACGATCTCTTTCATTAACGGGTGATTCAAATGAAATTTTAACTCGCTGTTATCTGTATAATAATTTGCCATTTTTTACAATTTTAAGTCGTGACTACTTGGTGTTCTTTTTATAATACTTGATCATCTTAGGAATGACCTCTGCCACATCTCCGGTAATTACATAGTCGGCTATTGCATTAATCGGAGCTTCGGGGTCGGTATTGATCGCGATGATCTGTGCTGAATCTTCCATTCCGGCACGGTGCTGAATTTGCCCCGAAATACCACAGGCAATATACAACTTCGGACGAACGGTAATACCGGTTTGCCCAATCTGACGCTCGTGACCTGCCAAACCTGAGTCGACCGCAGCACGTGAAGCACCAACTTCGCCACCCAGTACTTCTGCCAAATCGTATAACAGCTGGAAGTTCTCTTTTGAACCTACACCGTAACCACCGGCAACAACAATAGGTGCACCTTTAACGTTCACCTTGCTTTGTTCCATGTGGCGCTCGATGATCTCAACGACAAAGTCTTCGTCGCTTACATATTTAGCCACATCAAGTTTTACAACTTTTCCTTTATATTTCGGATCAAGAATTTCTTTTTTCATTACACCCTCGCGCACGGTTGCCATTTGCGGACGGCAATCGGGGTTGATAATGGTTGCAATGATGTTTCCACCAAAAGCCGGACGGATTTGGTACAACAGGTTATCGTATTTCTTGTCTTGTTTTTTATCGTAATGATCGCCAATAACTAAACTTGTACAGTCAGCAGTTAAACCACTGTGCAATGCTGACGAAACGCGTGGTCCCAAATCGCGACCGATCGATGATGCGCCCATCAAAGCAATCTGAGGCTTTTGCTCTTTAAACAGGTTCACCACAATTGATGTGTGTGGTAAAGTCTGGTACGGATACAAACGCTTATCATCGGCGATGTAAAGTGTATCAACACCATAAGGAATTATCTGATCGCTAATTTTATCGAGTTTGCTCCCGATAGCAATGGCTTCCAGTTTACATTTTAATTCGTTTGCCAGCGCACGTCCTTTGGTTAGCAATTCCTGACTAACATCAGCTACCTGGCCATCTTCTATTTCGCAATAAACAAATACGTTGCTCATTTCTTCCAATTTTAAATGTTCATTTAATGGCCTTAGCCAATTGTGTGACTCTTGATTAATTCAACCATCATGGCTTCAATTTCTTCGTCGGCGGCCGAAATTACTTTCGAATCTTTTGCCTGAAGAACCACATTCTCCACCGTTTTAACTTTGGTTGGCGAGCCGGTAAGACCAAGCTGCGACGCATCGGTTTCAATATCGTTAACGGTCCATTCCTGAATCATCAGGTCGGGGTGTTCGTTGTATAAAGCAGTATAATCTTCGTTCTCTTTCTGAAGTTCGGTTACAGTTCTTGCCTTTTTGAATTTCATAATTCGTTTGGCGTTACGGGCGCGGCAATCCGGTGCCGAGCCGTTAACAGTAAGTACCAAAGGCAAGGGACATTTAACGGTTTCCACACCATTCTCTAAACGGCGTTTTACGGTAACTGACTTGTCTTTTACTTCCAGAACTTCTTCAACGTATGTGATTTGCAACATACCAAGTTTTTCGGCCACCTGAGGACCAACCTGGGCAGTATCACCATCAATAGCCTGACGACCGGCAATGATCATATCAATTTTACCCATTTTCTTTAGCGCCTGACCAATGGCATACGAGGTTGCCAACGTATCCGATCCGGCAAAAGCACGGTCGGTGAGCAAAATACCACCGTCGGCACCGCGATATAAACCTTCGCGAATAATATCGGCAGCCCTACCCGGCCCCATGGTTAAAATATTGATTTTTGATTCAGGAAATTGATCTTTAATGCGTAGTGCTTGTTCGAGGGCGTTCAAATCCTCGGGATTAAAGATGGCAGGAAGCACAGCCCTGTTTATCGTCCCGTCAGCCTTCATCGCATCTTTCCCCACATTTCGGGTGTCGGGAACCTGCTTTGCCAAAACAATAATGTTATAAGCCTTCATTCAGTAAGTTTTTTTATTGATTCTTATATAATTTCTTTATTTTTTGCCTATTACTGCAGCATAAGTCTTCTATTCTGCAATTTGAAAAGCTAACAAATATAAAAATCGACGTAAAACTAACCAAAGAGATTCGGGTACTTTCACCTTTAATCTTTGTTAAAATCCTGACCAGTCAAGGCATTCAGACAAAAAGCCCCCCTCAAAAGCAATGCTGACAAGACTTTAAAACAATCAACTTCGATATTCTAAAATTCTGAGACCGATTAGAAGAAGATAATTTAAAACCATTTTAATTTAGTAGTCGCTCGAAATAGCCTCAATTCACGTGTTATCGCTGCCTTTGGGACTCAACAATTGTTGAAAAGGCAACCCTCTTAATGTATAATGTACAATTTTTACCCATACAATTCGAAAGTCTGTACCTGGTATTTTGATTCGTGAATTCAATATTCAGGGAATTGAATTAAAGACTGGTTGTTGAAATTAGATAATTTTGTTATCTTCATCCTCGGATTTTCAAACCAAATCTAACCAAATTAATTTATAGAACCGACTCATAATGAGTCGGTTTTTTTATTTTATGAATGCCCACACTCCTTCATAGGGATCCTAAAGTCAACTTCTTATTTTGAACATTAGGATATAAAAAAAGAGGAACCAAATTTTTGATTCCTCTTTATATATTTTGCTCTTAATTATCTAAGCCTGAGCTGTCGGCCCACCAAAATTCATTGGTGGCATCGTCGGATCTGATCCCGGTTTTACGTTCTTAATCGGGCCATGCTGTGCTTCGTATTTTGCTACGTTGTCCTGCAAAGCCATTAACAAACGTTTGGCATGTTCCGGCGTAAGAATAATCCTTGATTTTACATTCGCTTTTGGAATACCGGGCATGATCCGGACAAAATCCACCACAAATTCTGAACTGGAATGAGTAATAACAGCAAGGTTCGAATAGGTTCCCTGTGCTACTTCTTCATTTAATTCAATGTTTATCTGTTGCGATTTTTGTTTGTTATCTTCCATGATAATAGTTTTTATCGATTATCTGAATGTCTCATATCAACCAACCTGTCGTACTCTGATTTTGAACCAACAACAAGGTTTTTGTATTCTTTCAAACCAGTACCAGCCGGTATCAGGTGACCACATATTACGTTCTCTTTCAATCCGTCAAGGTAATCGATCTTACCATTGATAGCGGCTTCATTAAGAACTTTTGTAGTTTCCTGGAATGATGCGGCAGACAACCAGCTACGTGTTTGTAACGCTGCTTTTGTAATACCCTGAAGAATCTGGCTTGATGTAGCTGGAATTGCTTCTCTCGCTTCAACCAATGCCTTATCTTTTCTTCTGAGTTGCGAATTTTCATCTCTCAAACGACGTGCAGAAATGATCTGACCAGCTTTTAGGCCTTCAGCATCTCCCGGTTCAACAACAACTTTTTTATTGTAGATCCAGTCGTTTTCCGACATAAATTCGTTTTTGTCAACCACTTGTTTTTCAAGGAAACGGGTATCTCCCGGATCAACGATTTCTACCTTACGCATCATCTGACGGATGATGATCTCAAAGTGTTTATCGTTAATTTTTACACCCTGCATACGATACACATCCTGAACTTCGTTCAAAATGTATTCCTGAACTGCAGTAGGCCCTTTAATTGCAAGAATATCAGAAGGTGTTGTAGCACCATCAGATAACGGTATACCTGCTCTAATATAATCGTTTTCCTGTACAAGGATCTGTTTCGACAGCGGTACAAGATATTTCTTAACATCGCCATTTTTGGTTGTAACAATGATCTCGCGGTTACCACGCTTGATCTTGCCCAATGAAACTTCACCATCAACCTCTGAAACAACAGCAGGGTTAGAAGGATTACGTGCTTCGAAAAGCTCGGTAACACGTGGCAGACCCCCTGTGATATCGCCCGCTTTACCGGCCGCACGAGGAATTTTCACCAAAATCTTTCCTGCCTTAACTTCTTCTCCGTCATCTACCGAGATATGTCCACCAACAGGAAGGTTGTACGAGCGGATCATTTCTCCGGCATCGTCCATAATCTTCAATGTTGGGTTTTTGGTTTTATCCTTTGTTTCAATGATCACACGCTCACTGTAACCGGTTTGCTCATCCGACTCTTTACGGAATGTAATACCGTCAATCAGATTTTCAAACTCCACTTTACCGTTAAATTCGGTAATGATTACACCGTTAAATGGATCCCACTCACAAATCATAGCTCCTTTGCGAATCTCCTGGCCATTTTTCACATACAATTTACAACCGTATGGAAGCGGGTGTGTAGAAAGCGGAATATTTGTGTTTTTATCGATAATCTTTAATTCGGCCAAACGACTTACTACAACCTCTACATCGTTTCCTTCGTCATCTTTGTACGATACCGAACGAAGCTCTTCAATCTCGCAGTATCCATCGTATCTCGATTCAACTGTTGATTGTGCTGAGATGTTACCTGCGATACCCCCTACGTGGAAGGTACGAAGTGTAAGCTGTGTACCCGGCTCACCAATCGACTGCGCAGCAATAACTCCGGTTGCTTCACCTTTCTGAACTTTCTTGCCGGTTGCCAGGTTACGTCCGTAACACTTGGCACAAACACCAACTTTCGATTCACAGGTTAATACCGAACGAATTTCAACACTTTCAATAGGCGAATCCTCGATTACTTTTGCAATTTCTTCAGTAATTTCATCACCCGATTTGATGATCAACTCACCATTCAATGGGTGGTAAATATCATGAACTGTTGTACGACCAATGATTCTTTCGAATAATGATGCAACAACCTCTTCGTTATTTTTCACATCAGTAGCTACCAAACCACGCAATGTTCCGCAGTCGTCTTCCGAGATGATTACATCCTGGGCAACGTCTACCAAACGACGTGTTAAGTAACCCGCATCAGCTGTTTTAAGTGCGGTATCCGCCAAACCTTTACGAGCACCGTGAGTAGAGATAAAGTACTCCAGTACCGAAAGACCTTCTTTAAAGTTTGCCAAAATCGGGTTTTCAATAATCTGAGAACCTGTAGAACCAGATTTTTGTGGTTTTGCCATCAAACCCCTCATTCCGCACAACTGGCGAATCTGCTCTTTAGAACCCCTTGCTCCGGAGTCAAGCATCATATAAATTGAGTTGAATCCCTGACGGTCGGTACTAATGGTTTTCATTACCGACTGTGTAAGCTTCGAATTTGCATGTGTCCAAATATCAATAACCTGGTTGTAACGTTCGTTATTGGTAATGAAACCCATGTTATAGTTGTTGATTACCTCTTCAACTTCCTGGTAACCGTTTCCTACAATATCAGCTTTATCCTCAGGAATAATAACGTCGCCAAGGTTGAACGACAAACCACCGCGGTATGCCATTGTATAACCAAGGTTTTTAATATCATCAAGGAATTTAACTGTAATTGCGTTACCGCTTGAGTTAAATACGTCGGTAATAATTGTACGCAACGATTTTTTAGTAAGCAACTGGTTTACATATCCTGCCTGACGAGGAACAAACTCGTTGAAAAGAACACGACCTACAGTTGTTTCAATGATGTGCTTGAAGTACTCTCCATTCTCATCAATATCTTCAACTTTTACTTTAATTACTGCGTGAAGATCAATCGCTTTCTCTTCGTATGCAATTTGTACTTCTTCGGCCGAGTAGAAAGTCATTCCTTCACCGCGACAACCTTGACGTGGTTTGGTCATGTAGTAAAGACCAAGAACCATATCCTGCGATGGTACCTGAATAGGTGCACCGTTAGCAGGGTTCAACAGGTTGTGCGAAGCAAGCATTAACAACTGAGCCTCCAAAATTGCGGCATTACCTAATGGTAAGTGAACCGCCATCTGGTCACCGTCGAAGTCGGCGTTAAATCCGGTACATACCAACGGGTGTAGCTGAATTGCCTTACCTTCAATAAGAACAGGCTGGAAGGCCTGAATTGACAGACGGTGCAGCGTAGGTGCCCTGTTCAACATTACAGGGTGTCCTTTCAGCACGTTTTCAAGAATTTCCCAAACTACAGGATCTTTTCTGTCAACGATTTTCTTTGCCGATTTTACAGTTTTTACAATTCCTCTTTCAATCAACTTACGGATTACGAAAGGTTTGTAAAGTTCTGCTGCCATATCTTTTGGAATACCGCATTCGTGAATCCTTAATTTAGGACCAACAACGATTACCGAACGTGCAGAATAATCAACACGTTTACCCAAAAGGTTCTGACGGAAACGACCTTGCTTACCTTTCAAACTGTCGGACAGTGATTTTAAAGCACGGTTGTTTTCTGTTTTAACGGCGTTAGATTTTCTTGAGTTATCGAATAACGAATCTACAGCTTCCTGTAGCATACGTTTCTCGTTTCTTAAAATTACCTCAGGAGCTTTAATCTCAATCAATCGTTTCAAACGGTTGTTACGGATAATTACTCTTCGGTAAAGGTCATTCAAATCTGACGTTGCAAAGCGTCCACCATCCAGCGGCACTAACGGACGCAAATCAGGAGGAATTACAGGCACTACCCTAACGATCATCCATTCCGGACGGTTAAGGTTTTTACTTGCTCTGAATGCCTCAACAACCTGCAGACGTTTCAACGCCTCGTTTTTACGCTGCTGCGATGTTTCGGTGTTTGCTTTATGACGCAATGTGTATGATAATGAATCCAGCTCTAAACGGCTAAGAATATCAAACAATGCTTCAGCACCCATTTTGGCAATGAACTTGTTTGGATCGTCGTCGTCAAGGAATTGATTTTCTTTTGGAAGCGTATCCAGAATATCCAGGTACTCTTCTTCAGTTAAGAAATCCAATTCTTTAACACCATCCTGAGCTTTTACACCCGGCTGGATAACAACATAGCGTTCGTAATAAATAATGGTATCAAGCTTTTTGGTTGGTAAACCAAGCAAGTAACCAATTTTGTTAGGCAACGATTTGAAATACCAAATGTGAGCTACCGGTACCACCAATGAAATGTGCCCCATACGCTCACGACGTACTTTCTTTTCGGTAACTTCAACACCACAACGGTCGCAAACGATACCTTTATAACGGATACGTTTGTATTTACCACAGTGGCATTCGTAGTCTTTTACCGGTCCGAAAATACGCTCACAGAACAAACCATCACGTTCTGGTTTATACGTTCTGTAGTTAATTGTTTCTGGCTTCAGTACTTCACCAAACGATCTTTCCAGAATTTCTTCAGGAGATGAAAGGCTTACTGAAACTTTTGCGAAACTAGTTTTTGCTTTATTATCTTTTTTGAATGCCATAATTCAAATTAACTATCAAATTAAAACTGCACCTAACTTATTCTACTCCATTCTCACGCTCAGACCAAGTCCGCGTAATTCGTGAAGCAGTACATTCAGCGATTCAGGAATTCCCGGTTGTGGCATTGGCTCACCTTTCACAATCGATTCGTAAGCTTTTGCACGTCCCATTACGTCGTCCGACTTAACGGTAAGAATTTCCTGAAGAATATGAGAAGCACCAAATGCCTCCAGTGCCCAAACTTCCATCTCACCAAAACGCTGACCACCAAACTGTGCTTTACCACCTAATGGCTGCTGCGTAATTAATGAGTAAGGTCCGATTGAACGAGCGTGCATTTTGTCTTCTACCATGTGGCCCAGTTTCAACATGTAAATTATACCTACAGTTGCCGGCTGGTCGAATGGTTCTCCGGTTTCACCGTTAATCAGGCGGGTTTCTCCATAGCGAGGTATACCTGCCTTATCGGTATATTCAGAAACTTCGTCCAAACTTGCACCATCAAAAATAGGTGTAGCGAATTTCAAACCAAGCTCTTTTCCAGCCCACCCCAATACAGTTTCGTAAATCTGTCCAAGGTTCATACGCGATGGTACACCAAGTGGGTTCAATACGATATCAACCGGTGTTCCATCGGCAAGGAATGGCATATCTTCGGCACGTACCACACGCGAAACAATACCTTTGTTACCGTGACGCCCCGCCATTTTATCACCAATTTGGAGTTTGCGTTTTTTAGCGATGTAAATTTTAGCCAACTGAATAATACCTGCAGGAAGCTCATCACCGATGGTTACGTTGTAACGCTCGCGACGCGATACGGATTCTGCCTCTTTCTGCTTCATAATGAAGTTGTTCACCAATCTAAAAATCAAATCGTTTTTAGCTTTATCGGTGGTCCATTTTGAAGGATCAATGTTCAGGTAATCCAGTTCCTGTAATTGCTTCAGTGTAAATTTAACGCCTTTCGGAATAAACTCTGTTCCGTAATAGTCTTTCACTCCCTGCGAAGTTTTACCATTAACCAATGTGAACAGTTTATCTTCGAGTTTTATGCGTAGTGCTGCAATGTCTTTTTCCAGTTTCTCATCGATCTGGTCAAGCAATGTTTTTGTTGCTTTACCTTTTTTGTCTTTCGCAACGCGAGAGAACAATTTTTTATCGATAACAACACCTTTTAAAGATGGAGACGCTTTTAATGAAGCATCTTTTACATCACCTGCTTTGTCACCAAAGATGGCTCGTAAAAGTTTTTCTTCCGGAGAAGGATCAGATTCTCCTTTTGGCGTAATTTTACCAATAAGGATGTCGCCAGGTTTTACGTTGGCTCCAACTCTGATCAAACCATTTTCATCGAGGTTACGGGTGGCTTCTTCACTTACGTTAGGAATATCAGAAGTAAATTCTTCAACTCCACGTTTTGTGTCGCGTACTTCCAAAGTGTATTCATCAACGTGTACCGATGTAAAAACATCTTCGCGAACGATACGCTCCGAAATTACAATCGCATCCTCGTAGTTGTAACCCTGCCAAGGCATAAATGCCACCTGCAGGTTACGTCCAAGAGCCAGCTCTCCTTTATCGGTTGCATAACCTTCGGTAAGAATTTCACCATTTGCTACGCGCTGACCTTTTACTACAATTGGTTTCAGGTCAACTGTAGTACCTTGGTTAGTTTTAGTATATTTTTGCAGATTATATGTTACCACCTCAGGATCGAAGCTCACAAAGCGATCTTCTTCCGTCATATCGTAACGTACAATAATCTGTTTTGCATCAACGAATTCGATAACACCATCGGCTTCGGCACAAATCATTACTTTCGAATCTTTGGCAACACTTGCCTCTAATCCGGTACCAACAATTGGTGCTTCAGGACGAAGCAGTGGTACTGCCTGACGCATCATGTTCGATCCCATCAATGCACGGTTCGCATCATCGTGCTCAAGGAACGAAATAAGTGATGCCGCTACCGAAGCGATCTGGTTAGGACCAACGTCCATCAGTTCAACTTCACCCGCTTCAACTACAGGGTAATCACCGTCCAAACGTGCTTTAACACGGTCGTTAATGAATTTACCATCTTCGCCGATTGGCGCGTTTGCCTGTGCAATGATTTTACCTTCTTCCTCTTCTGCAGTTAAGTAAACAGCACCTGTTTCTGACAAGTCAACTGTTCCGTTTTCTACTTTTCGGTATGGTGTTGAAATAAATCCTAAATCATTGATTTTTGCGAAAACACACAAAGAAGAGATCAAACCAATGTTAGGTCCTTCTGGTGTTTCAATCGGACATAAACGACCGTAGTGCGTAAAGTGAACGTCACGAACCTCGAAACCTGCACGCTCGCGAGAAAGACCACCAGGACCTAAAGCCGACATACGACGTTTGTGCGTCATTTCAGCAAGTGGGTTGGTTTGATCCATAAACTGCGACAGTGCGTTTGTTCCGAAGAATGAGTTGATTACTGAAGACAATGTTTTCGAGTTAATCAAATCAATCGGCGTAAACACCTCGTTATCGCGAACATTCATACGCTCGCGAATTGTACGTGCCATACGTGCTAAACCTACACCAAACTGGTTGTACATTTGCTCGCCAACCGTACGTACCCTACGGTTACTTAAGTGGTCAATATCATCAACATCGGTTTTTGAGTTTACCAATTGAATTAAATTCTTGATAATCTCGATGATGTCGATTTTTGTAAGGACACGGTTTTCCATGTCCAGGTCTAATCCTAATTTTTTATTGATTCTGTAACGACCAACTTCTCCAAGGTCGTATCTCTTATCCGAGAAGAACAGTTTATCAATAACGTCGCGTGCAGTAGCTTCATCGGGCGGTTCTGCGTTACGCAACTGACGGTAGATGTGAAGTACGGCTTCTTTTTCCGAGTTACATGGATCTTTCTGAAGCGTGTTGTAAATAATAGCAAAATCTTGCTGGTTCTGATCTTCTTTGTGCAACAGAATGGTTTTTACACCCGATTCAAGAATTTCTTCAATGTGATCTTCTTCAATGTCTGTTTCACGATCAATAATTACTTCATTACGCTCGATCGATACAACTTCACCAGTATCTTCATCAACAAAGTCTTCAACCCACGATTTTAATACACGGGCTGCAAGTCTTCTACCGATAACTTTTTTTAAACCTGACTTTGAAACTTTAACTTCATCAGCCAGATCGAATATTTCAAGTACATCTTTATCACTTTCGTATCCGATTGCACGTAATAATGTGGTTACAGGTAATTTCTTTTTCCTGTCGATGTACGCAAACATCACACTGTTGATGTCGGTAGCAAATTCAATCCACGATCCTTTAAAAGGAATGATACGCGCTGAATATAGTTTTGTACCGTTGGCATGTAAACTTTGGCCAAAGAATACACCCGGAGATCTGTGCAACTGAGAAACGATAACCCTTTCAGCACCATTTATGATGTAGGTACCTCTGTTGGTCATGTATGGCACAGTCCCTAAATACACATCCTGAACTACGGTATCAAAGTCTTCGTGTTCCGGATCGGTACAGTAGAGTTTTAATTTTGCTTTTAGCGGTACACTAAAAGTTAAACCACGTTCTATACACTCGTCAATCGAGTATCGAGGAGGATCGACCTGATAGTCGATAAATTCCAATACGAAATTATTTCGAGTATCCGATATTGGAAAGTTTTCTTCAAAAACTCTGTATAAACCCTCCCCTTTTCTTTTGTCAGGTGTGGTTTTTAACTGAAAAAAATCTTTAAATGATTTAACTTGTACTTCTAAGAAGTCAGGGTAATCAAACCTGGTTTGTGTTGAGGAAAAATTAATCCTCTCTTTTTTTGCTTGTACTGACATGCATTTATACAGGTTAATTATATAAAATATAAATACACAAAAAGGTTTAGAACCCAACTTACGAAGGGTTCTAAACCATATTACCTAAAATAGGTAAGCTTGCTTATTTTACTTCAACTTCGGCTCCGGCTTCTTCCAACTGAGCTTTTAATGCTTCAGCTTCGTCTTTAGAGATTTTCTCTTTAAGCGCTTTTGGAGCTTCATCTACAACTGCTTTGGCTTCTTTCAAGCCAAGACCAGTAAGTTCTTTAACGAGTTTAACAACTGCAAGTTTCGATGCACCTGCTGCCTTTAAAATTACGTCAAATTCAGTTTGTTCAGCAGCAGCTTCTTCGCCACCACCTGCAGCCGGTCCTGCAACTGCTACTGCAGCAGCAGCTGGTTCAATACCATATTCGTCTTTTAGAATACCAGCTAATTCGTTAACCTCTTTAACAGTCAAGTTTACCAACTCTTCTGCAAGCTGTTTTAAATCTGCCATTTTTATTTCTTTTTAAATATTATTTCTAAAAAATTATTCTTTTTCTTTCAGTGTATCAAGAACACCGTGAATTGTATTACCACCAGACTGCAACTGTCCGAGAACTGTTTTCATTGGTGATTGTAACAGAGCAACAACATCAGCAATAAGCTCGTTTTTAGATTTAACGGCAATAAGTGTCTCCAACTGGTCGGCTCCCATATAAACTGATTCTTCAACAAAAGCTGCCTTTAGAACAGGCTTTTTATGCTCTTTTGCGAATTGTTTAATCAATTTAGCCGGTGCGTTACCATTCGAAGAAAACATTACTGTGGTGTTTCCCTTTAGTGCATCGAAAATTTCTTCAGCCTCTTTTCCAGAGTTCTCAAGAGCTTTTCGTAATAGAGTATTCTTAACAACAACCAGTTTTACATCTTGGCTAAAACATAGTCTCCTTAAATCACTGGTATCTTCAGCGTTTAAGCCTGCAATGTCGGTCAGATAAAAATGGTCGTATGAGTCTACCTGTTCTTGTAACTGATTAATAATAATTTGTTTCTCTGAACTCTTCATAATTCCATTTTTTTATTCTGCAAACGACTTAGCTTCTACTTGAATACCAGGGCTCATGGTACTTGATAAATAGATACTCTTAATGTAGGTTCCTTTTGCAGCAACAGGCTTAAGTTTATTAATCATGTTAATAAACTCAACGGCATTGTCTTTGATTTTATCAGCTGAGAAAGAAGCTTTCCCAATTGTTGTATGAACAATACCAAATTTATCAACTTTAAAGTCGATTTTACCTTGCTTAACTTCGGAGATAGCTTTACCAACTTCCATAGTTACGGTACCACTTTTTGGGTTTGGCATTAAACCACGAGGACCTAAAATACGTCCTAACTGCCCAACTTTTCCCATAACCGGAGGCATCGTGATGATAACATCAACGTCTGTCCAGCCACCTTTTATTTTCTCAACGTATTCGTCAAGACCTACATAGTCTGCTCCGGCATCTTTGGCTTCCTGCTCTTTGTCAGGAGTAACCATTGCCAAAACACGTACTTCTTTACCTGTTCCATGGGGTAACGAAACTACGCCCCTAACCATCTGGTTAGCTTTTCTCGGGTCAACTCCAAGTCGTACATCAATATCAACCGAAGCATCAAATTTGGTAAAAGTAATTTCTTTAACCAATTGAGCTGCCTCTTCGATAGAGTATGCTTTTCCTTTTTCGAGTTTTTCCAAAGACGCTTTTTGATTTTTCGTAATTCTGCCCATCGTAAAAGATATTTTTAGTTATTGAATGGTGAATCACCTTTAACTCTGATTCCCATACTTCTGGCAGTTCCAGCTACCATTTTCATTGCTGATTCCACTGTAAAGCAGTTCAGGTCAGACATTTTGCCTTCGGCAATTTGTTTCACCTGATCCCAGGTTACCGCGCCCACTTTTTTAATGTGTGGTTCGGGCGACCCGCTTTTCAGTTTCGCAGCGTCTAGTAATTGAACAGCCACAGGAGGTTGTTTAATTATGAAGTCAAAAGACTTGTCTGCATAAACAGTTATAATAACAGGAAGTACTTTTCCTGCCTGGTCTTGTGTACGACCATTAAACTGTTTACAGAACTGCATAATGTTTACCCCTTTGGCACCCAATGCTGGTCCCACCGGTGGTGACGGATTAGCGGCACCACCCTTGATCTGTAATTTAATTAATCCAGCAACTTCTTTCGCCATAACAATAAATTAAAGCGTTACTATTCCTTTTCAACTTGCATAAAGCTAAGTTCCAAAGGAGTTTTACGTCCAAAAATCTTCACCATTACCTGCAGCTTCTTCTTCTCCTCATTGATTTCTTCAATGGTTCCGTTAAAGCCGTTAAATGGTCCGTCGATTACTTTTACAGTTTCTCCTACCACATAAGGGATATTGATTTCTTCGTCGGTTTCTGCCAATTCATCAACACGACCCAAAATCCTGTTTACCTCGCTTTGCCGCATCGGTACCGGATCTCCACCTTTGGTGTCGCCTAAAAATCCGATTACGTTAGGAAAATTCCTTAGTGTGTGTGCAACTTCACCCACTAATGCAGCTTCGATTAAAACATACCCCGGGAAAAAGTTTCGCTCCTTACTGATTTTTTTACCATTTCGGATCTGATAAACTTTTTCGGTTGGTATTAGAACCTGATCTACATACCCTTTCAGGTCTCCTACTGCGATTTCGTTATCGATATATTCTTTTACCTTCTTCTCTTTGCCGCCTATAGCACGCAGAACATACCACTTTTTACTATTTTCGCTCATAAAGCCTTAAGGGTTTTGATTAATAAAATAATCCATAAATAAAATCCATTATGTTTCTGAAAGACAGATCCATAACGAAAATAACTAATGATATTATAAAGGAAGCAATCATTACTACCAAGGCGCTACTTTGTAGCTCTTTCCAAGTAGGCCATGTAACTTTGTGTACAAGCTCGTCATAAGCCTCTTGTAAATATACTTTTAGTTTCATTTAGTATAACTTATTTTGTTCGGAAGGTAAGGTTCGAACTTACTGTTTTTCAACCACTCCCTACAATGAGTTTCAACCGAAATTAATCCCGGGCCGAAACCCGGGATTAAATCTATTTTCTTTATATCTTCTATTAAAGAATTTCAGTTACCTGACCAGCACCTACTGTACGACCACCTTCGCGGATTGCGAAACGAAGACCTACGTTAATTGCTACTGGGTAAATTAATTCTACTTCAATAGTTACGTTATCACCAGGCATAACCATTTCGCGACCTTCTTCCAGGTGAATTTCGCCAGTTACGTCAAGCGTACGTAAGTAGAATTGAGGACGGTATTTGTTGTGGAATGGAGTGTGACGACCACCTTCTTCTTTTTTCAATACATAAACCTCAGCTTTAAATTTGTTGTGAGGAGTGATTGAACCAGGCTTTGCCAAAATCTGTCCACGTTTGATTTCTTTCTTGTCAACACCACGTAACAACAAACCTACGTTGTCACCAGCCTGACCTTCGTCCAAAATCTTACGGAACATCTCAACACCAGTACATACTGTCTTACGACCTTCAGCACCCAAACCGATCAACTGCATTTCATCACCTGTGTGGATAATACCAGTTTCGATACGACCAGTTGCAACAGTACCACGACCAGTAATCGAGAATACGTCCTCAACAGGCATCAGGAATGGTTTTTCAACATCACGTGGAGGAAGTGGAATCCAAGTATCACAAGCTTCCATTAACTCAAGAATTTTTTCTTCCCACTCTGGCTCTCCGTTCAATCCACCAAGTGCAGATCCCATAATAACAGGAGTGTTGTCGCCATCGAATTCGTAGAAATCAAGAAGTTCACGAACTTCCATTTCAACAAGTTCTAATAACTCTTCGTCGTCTACCATATCCACTTTGTTCATGAATACAACCAAACGAGGAACATTTACCTGACGTGCAAGAAGAATGTGCTCGCGAGTCTGTGGCATAGGACCATCAGTAGCAGCAACAACGATAATAGCACCGTCCATCTGAGCAGCACCAGTTACCATGTTCTTTACGTAGTCAGCGTGACCCGGACAGTCAACGTGCGCGTAGTGGCGAGTTGCTGTTTCGTACTCAACGTGAGCTGTGTTAATTGTAATACCCCTTTCTTTCTCCTCAGGAGCGTTATCAATTTGATCAAATGCTTTTATTTCACAAAAGCCTTTTTTTGCTAATACTGTAGTAATAGCAGCTGTTAAGGTAGTTTTACCATGGTCAACGTGGCCGATAGTACCAATGTTCACATGGTCCTTGTCCCTGTTAAAATGTTCTTTAGCCATAATTGCAAAATTTTAATTTATTATCTTTTTAAATCATCTGAGCCGAAGACGAGAATTGAACTCGTGACCTCATCCTTACCAAGGATGCGCTCTACCCCTGAGCTACTCCGGCCTTAAACACACAAAGAGACGGGAATTAAGAATAATCTCTTATTCAAAATTCCAATCTCTGTTCTGAGCGGGAAACGGGACTCAAACCCGCGACCCTTAGCTTGGAAGGCTAATGCTCTATCAACTGAGCTATTCCCGCTTATAGTCTACTGGCAAAAATGCCGTGCAAAATTACAACTTTTTTCTAAACAACCGAATATTTTTTTCAACTCGTGTGCTTTTTTTTTGATTTCCTCCCCCGAACTCTTTCACAAAGAGGAGAAAAGAAAAATCATTTCAAAAGCTTCAATTCTCTGCAAAGCACTGCACTTTCAGCTGTCTTCAGAACGCCCCTAAAAAGGGTGTGCAAATGTAAAAATATTATTTTAAAAAACTAAAATTTAAACTGTAAATTTTAATTATTATTTACTCTTCAATTTTTCCTTGAATTTAACTAGCTGTTTTTTAATTGCATCAATAGCTAAATCTGTCGCTTCTTCAAATGTATCTGCCTGCTTTTTGGCGAACAAATAGTCTTGCGAAGGAATGGAAACTTTTAACTCAGAAACTTTATTGTTTGCTGCTTCCGGTTTTGCAACCTTTAAGGTTACTTCTGCCTTTAATATACCATCAAAAAAAGTATCCAGTTTGTTTACTTTTTTGTTTACGAATTCCACCAACTTTTGGTCGGCGTTGAAATGCACTGAATTAATTTTTACTTCCATAATTAATCATTTTTACCACCCCGCGGGTGGGCTTGTTTATAACTCTGTTGCAGTTTCTCAAAAGTGGTATGCGTATATACCTGAGTTGCTGCTAAATTTGCATGCCCTAACAATTCTTTTACAGCGTTTAAATCGGCCCCGTTATTCAACAAATGAGTAGCATAAGTGTGCCTCAGCACGTGTGGGCTTTTCTTTTCAAGTGAAGTCACCCTGGCTAAATTACTTTTCACTACACGATAAACGAGTTTTTCGTATACAGGCTTTCCTTTCTCCGTTACAAATAGAACCCCGCTTTTGTTTACGATTTCTGCATCCCTATTTGTTACGTACTCTTCAAGCAAATTATTAATTTCCCGTGGATAAGGAACAATTCTTTCCTTTTTCCTTTTCCCAAGTACACGGATCAGGTGCTCGGCAGTATTAAAATCCTGGTCTTTCAGGTTTATTAGCTCAGCCAGTCGAATACCCGTTCCGTAGAACAATCCAATTATCAGCTTATCTCTGCTTCCCCGAAATCCCTTATCAAAAAGATCATCATCGAGCAAATGATGTAGATTGTTTTCTTCAACAAAATTTGGTAGCTTCTTTCTTATTTTCGGAAGCGGAACATTAACTGCAGGATTCGTTTCAACAATTTTTTCACGTAATAAATAATTGTAAAAAGACTTTACTGCGGTTACTTTTCTACTTACCGTGCGCGGGCTCATATCCTCCTCCATCAAATCAACCACCCACGATCGCATCAATTTAAGATCGACTTTTTTTACATTAAAATCCCCGACCATTTTTGTGCAAAATTCCACAAATCGATCGAGGTCTTTTTTATAAGCCGTCACCGTATGAGGAGAGTATCTCTTCTCATACTTCAAAAAATTGATAAACGATTCCTGATAACTCATTGGCCATCTAAACTAATAAATCAGGAATCACTAAAAAAATTTAGTCTTCCTGCTGCTGCAAACCTTGTACGTATGCTGCTTTTTTCAACTCTTCCCTTCTTCTTACTGAAGGTTTGGTGAACTTTTGACGGTCGCGTAATTCTTTAATTACACCAGTCTTCTCGAATTTTCTTTTGAACCTTTTTAAAGCTCTTTCAATATTTTCGCCCTCTTTTACCGGAATAATAATCATATCTTTTCGGATTTACATTTTTAAAAATTGAGGCGCAAATTTAGAAATTATTCATTGTATATCAAATTTAAAGTAAAAAAATAATATTTCCTATCCTTAAAAATTAGTTTTTACTTTTTTAACGACAGCTGACATAAGGCTTTATTTTAGCAATAAACTCACTGTCAATTGCTTTTAAATGGGTTAATTCTGTAATATTTTTTATCGGGCCGTTGTGGTCCTTTTCATTTAATATTGCATTTACTTTTGGCTTATCAAAGTATGGGTGTCGGATCATTTCAGAAAAGTCAGCATAGTTTATTCGAATCTGCTTAATCAAGGTCGTATCAACATAAAGGCAAGGCTCAACTTTTGCTATCAACTCCTCAGTAAAGCCATAAACTTCTTGTAATTGATTTGTATTGTAAAACCCACCAAGTAAATCCCGGTATTTTATGATTCGTTTCGCATACACTTGCCCAATACCACTTATACGCATTAATTCTGTTGTGTCTGCCCGGTTAATTTCAATATGCAATTCCTCTTTTATTGTTTCTGATTCAGGAATATTCGCTGGTTCAATTCCAATAAAACTGTGTATTTCACTAAACGTAACCGAATCGAGCCCATAAATTTTTAATAAGTCTTCGGACTTAGCATAACTTCCACCACTTTCGCGATAGGCCACAATGTTTTTTGCCTGAAAATCATTAAGACCATATTTTTTCAATAACTCGTAACTTGCCGTATTCGGATCGAAATTTCCCTCAGGGACGATTTCAGGAACGATTTCAACTTTTCTTTCCACGGCAGAAGGTTGGTATTTTGGAATTTCGATGTAAGGTTCAATAGCTAAAAAAATCGAATCGGTCATTCCATACAACTTCCTTATGTCTTCTTTTGTCTTAAAGCTTCCTCCTGCTGCACGATATTTTACGAGGTTACGTTTAATTTGCTCTGGTATCGCCAGAGAGTCGAGCTGACTTGCAGCTACGGTGTTGGGGTTAAAAGAGAAATAAGACAGCCTTTTAGCAAGCTCAGTATTATCTTTTTCCTTACTCCATTCTAATAAAATCTCATCAAATTCTTCCTGAGTTAAGAGTGGTGTTGGTTCCATTCGGCCTAAAACAATTTTCAGGGCTAAAGAAATTACGATTAAAATGGATAGAATAATTATTCCAACACGATCGCCCCTGGAGTATGACAAAAAAGTAGTTCGTATTTTAAGCCAGACATTTTGCATTGTGTGCGGGCCATATTTATTGTTTATTATACTTACTAAAATACAATATTAGAATTAAGTTAGCAAGTCATTACAAACCCGTCAACAAATCAAAATCGAATTACCACATACCACAATAGCAAGACAGTTATCACAACATTTTCCCAAATTCTTCCTAATAACGTTAAAAGGTAAGCTTTTAGAATTTTAGTAAACCAACCTTGTTCAGCATTACAATGGCAATAGCGATAGGAGCAATAAATTTTACAAGAAACATAAAGATTGATAGAAACGCTCCCGAAAGAGTTCCTCCTTGTGCCACCTCGGCCTGTACCTTTTTACGACCAAAATGCCAACCAATAAACAAGGCAATAAACATTCCCCCGATTGGAAGAAACAGGTTAGCCGATATCCAATCCATTAAATCGAAAATATTTAATCCAAAGAATGTATATGGTGATAAAACTCCCATTGACAGCGAGCACAAAACACCTAAAATTGCAATAAGGATTGTAGCCAAAACAGTAGATGCCTTTCGTCCCATGTTAAATTCTTCTTTAAAATAGGCTACAACTACTTCTAATATCGAAATAGAAGAAGTTAATGCTGCAACGGATAAAAGGACAAAAAAGAAGATAGAAAAAATGTAGCCGCCAGGCATTTGATGAAATACATTAGGCAGTGTAACAAATATCAATCCGGGACCTTCACTCGGTTCAATACCAAAGGCAAAAACAGCCGGAAATATAGCAATACCAGCCATTATTGCAATTACTGTATCGGCAACAGTTACATTTATTACGGTATTAATAAGGTTGTTATCTTTTCTAATGTATGAACCATAAGTAATAAGTGTACCCATTCCTAAACTTAGCGTAAAAAATGCATGACCCAATGCACTTAAAATACCATCAGCTGTAAGCTTCGAGAAATCGGGTTTAAACAAAAAGTTCAATCCTGCTTTTGCTCCTTCAAGTGAAACCGATTTTATACACAAAAAGATAAGTATAACCACCAGCAAAGGCATCAATATTTTTGTATACTTCTCAATCCCTTTCTGTATGCCAACAATTACAATTGCGGCACTGAGCACCATAAACACTAACTGGAGTAACACTGGTTTTACCGGCGATTCAATCAGATTATTAAATAAAGATGTAATCTGCTCCGGACTTTTGGCCGAAAAACCATCCTGAACAGAAAGAGCTATATACTGCAAACTCCATCCTGCTACTACTCCGTAAAAAGACAAAATCAAAAAAGCTGCTCCTACTCCTAAAATTCCAATGTATCGCCAGGGAGTGCCTGGTGCAAGAACTTTAAAGGCTCCAAAAGCATTTTTTTTAGAGCTTCTACCAATAATCAATTCCGATAACATAACCGGCAAACCAATAGCCACAATAAAAGCCAGATAAACAAACAAAAACGCTGCTCCCCCATATACACCGGCTATGTATGGAAATTTCCATATATTTCCTAAACCTACGGCCGAGCCGGCAGCAGCTGCAATAACACCAAATTTTGAGCTAAATGAATCACGGTTCCCCGAAGGAAGATTTGACATAGAAACTAATATTTAATAAATTTTTTGAGCCTTAAACTTACAACCTCAAACAGATTGCGCCCCAAAAATGCAAAAAAATTATTCAACACAAACAATCCGAATAAAAAAACGGGGAAGATTAAGTCTGGGTAAAAGTTAAAATGGATAACCAATTGCAAAAGAGAAAGTGAAATCATCACCGGTTAAACTCCGGTTGCCAATTATCCATCGTTGGCCCCGGGCAGCAGCAGGATCGCGAAGTTTCATTCCAATATCAGTACGAAGAATAAAATAGGACAAATCAAAGCGAAATCCAGTACCGGTTCCTACAGCAAACTGCTTATAAAACTTATTCAGCTTAAACTGGGCACCTTCCCTGTTATCATTCTGATTAATTGCCCAAATGTTGCCGGCATCAACAAAAAGAGCTCCTTCTAATGAGCCTAACAAA